>NZ_JACLQK010000001.1:0-212594 GCF_016648645.1 Streptococcus sp. 22.1
CTATACAGGTTTATTTATTATTTCAGTTAGTATTTGTTATTATAATAAGTTTATTAAGATATCTAAAATTCGAAGTTAATGAAGATTCTATCACTTTTAACAGTTCTGTTTTATTAACTATAATATCTTTCTCTTTTTTAGGGAATGGAGTTTTAAATGCAAGTGTAGAATTGAGGACACAAAGTTATAAGCAAGTTTACCTGAACAACGGAAGTAGGGTGAAGGCAGCATTATACATATTATTAATAGATCTACTAGAATGTTTAACACAGTCAGTATTAGCAGGTTTAATAGTAATGATGTTTAGTCAGGGTATTCATAGTGAAGTAAATTTTTATTATTACTTGTTTGGTTCAGTTGTATACTTTTTAGCGGGTTACTCTTTTTCCTTTTTATGCGGTAATTCAATGATTGCACTTGCAATTTTGCTATTATTTCCTATACTCGTGTTGCCTTTTATAGATAGGGTTTTACCAATAGCTTCAAGTGTAATAATATATGATTTAGTTTTTCAGCTAATACATACAAACTATTCTATAATGCGTTTTATTGTATTTATAATTTGGCTTTTTGGATTATTCTTTACGAGTTATTGCCTTATTAGAAAGGAATTTTTAAAGTAACCCAAATAAAGATTGTTTTTTTAGATGAGACAACATCGAATTTAGATAGATTGACTGAAAAATAGATACAAGACTTTGGAGCACATATTCTGTTACTTAAAAATGAGCATTATTGAGATTTGGTAGAAACTCAATTTATTGAATTATCAATTATATGCTAATTTTGAAATGTATTTTCGATTTTTAATTATGTTACAATATATTCAAAACGTACGAGGGAAAAAATGGTAAAGTCAAAAATTCTAGTTATTGACGATGATTTAAAAATTTTAAGATTGATTAAGAATATTCTGGAGAAAAACTCCTATGTAGTTGAAACTAGAAATTCTGTCGAAGATATTAACCTATGTGACTTCATAGGATTTGATTTGATTATACTGGATATAATGATGCCAGTGAGTGGTATTGATATTTGTAGTAGTATCAGAAGTCAGATTCAAACACCCATAATTTTTATAACTGCTAAAAACCTTGAAGAAGATATTGTTGAAGCTATTGGAATAGGTGCAGATGATTTTATTACCAAACCATTCGGTATGAAGGAGTTGGTTGCAAGAGTCAAAATGCATATTAGAAGAGATAAAAGGCTACTTTCTGTCGGAGATACTGAGACTAGTGGTTTACTTCAATTTGATAGGGTAGGAAAGGAATTAATAGTAGACGGTAATAGTATTTCTCTTTCGAGAAGGGAATTCGATTTATTATATTTGTTGTTTACCTATCAAACTAAAATCTTTAGTGTAGAGGAGCTTTATGAATATTTGTACCCTCAAAGTTCAGAAGTTCAGTACCGAAGTATTACAGAGTATATCTATCAGATTCGACAAAAATTGAAACCTTATGGTATTGATCCAATTAAAACTCTTTGGGGTGGGGGATATAAATGGCAAAATCAATAACATTAAAGCAGTTGATAAGAGCAACTTATTTGAAAATTATTTTTCAATTTTTGTTATGTATTTGTTTTTTTTACATTATTCCTACCCTATTTACAGCGGTTGAAGGAATTAATGCTAACAATGTGAATAGCTTTACTATGTTTTTTAGTGTTAGCTCGTGGATTTATCTTTGTGTCATTTTAGTTGTTATAATTGTAAGAAATGTACAAAAACTTCTATATGAAATTCAGAGAGAGATGAAGACAGTATATGAACAAAGCTTATATTCAGACAATAACAAATACTCTAAGCCACTAAGGTTATTTGAATTTATTGAGACAAAAGAACATATTATGAAGATGCAGGATAAAATTCAAAAGATGCTTGAAAAAGAGAAGAAACAAAAGCAAGAGCTAATGTTCAGAGTGTCTTCCGCAGCACATGATTTAAAGACACCTCTAACAATAATTTCAGGTAATGCTGAGTATCTTCAAACATTTGATTTGTCTCCTGAGTTAACTCAATGCTTATTAGATATCGAATCTTCAAGTCAACAACTAGATAATTATTTTAATCAATTTATTCAATATTCAAAAACATTTTATAAAGATAATATCAATAAAGAGCATATTACTTCGGAGCAGCTTGCGTCATGTTTGATTAGAGAATTAACTCCTCTGACAACTGGGACTTGTGTTTTAAATGTATTGAATGAAACCCCATCTGATACTACTATTCATATTGACTTAGTATTATTCTTAAGAGCAATTACTAATCTAGTGAATAATGCAATGTCCTATAGTCAATCAATGATGCCAAAGATAGTTATAAAATTATCTTCTGAGCAAAATAAGATTGTTTTATCGGTTTGGAACGATGGCTCAAGGTTCTCAGCTAATATGATTGATAATGTAGGATCGCTCTTTTACCAAGATAATCAGTCAGGAAACGACTCTCAAAATCACCATTTTGGAATAGGGTTATCTTTTGTAAAAAGAGTCGTAGAACTTCATGATTGGGAACTGAAACTTTCTAATGAAAATAATGGAGCTATGGTTACAATCTATATTGAGTAATATTTTTTAAGTTGAGATATTTATCTAGTTTATATCTGTTCTCTTGTGGTAACATCACTTCTATACTACAATATAGGAGTACAATCACAAAAGGAGACTGCCATGCCGACAGAATATGAAAAAATGATTGCGGGTGAGTTTTATAAGCCTAGCGACCCTGAGTTACGTGCCCTAGCAGCAAAATCGAGAGAAAACCAAATGGCCTTTAATGGGGAACCTGACCGTCTCAAGAGAGCTGAAGTTGTCAAATCTTGGTTTGGTTCGACTGGTGAAAATGTTGCCATGAATCCTCAGTTCGTTACGGATTACGGTGTTAATATCCATATCGGTGAAAATTTTTATTCTAACTGGAACTTGACTATGCTAGACGTCTGTCCTATCAGGATTGGTGACAATGCCATGATTGGCCCTAATTGTCAGTTTTTGACGCCCTTACATCCGCTTGATCCAACCGAGCGTAATTCAGGACTTGAATATGGGGCTCCAATTACTATCGGTGATAATTTCTGGGCTGGTGGAGGCGTGACCATCCTTCCTGGCGTTACCCTAGGGGATAATGTAGTAGCTGGGGCAGGAGCCGTCGTGACCAAGTCCTTTGGAGACAACGTGGTTCTAGGCGGGAATCCAGCGCGTGTTATTAAGGAAATTCCTGTAAAGAAAGACTAAATGAAGCAACTCAAGGATTTAAGTCCTTGAGTTTTTTGAAATCTATTGAAAGTTGAGTGGAAATCTCTTGAAAAGTTATTGACATTACCTCCTAAAACTCTTATACTAAATAACGTTAGTTAGCTAACAATGTAGTTAAGGAGTCATGTTTTGGACCATTTTGGACGCTTGTTGAAGCAAGCCAATAACAATATGATGCGCCACTTTGATCAGTTTGCTAGGCAGTATGATTTGACTGGAAATCAGATGGCCATTATCGATTTTATAACCCATCATGCTAATCATGAGGTATTTCAACGTGACATTGAGCATGAATTTGAGATTCAGCGTTCGACAACGACAGTTCTCTTACAGCGGATGGAGAAAAAAGGCCTTATCGAACGACATACCTCATCGAAAGACGCTAGGCAAAAAGCGGTTGTTTTAACGGATAAGGCAGTAAAAATCGCGTCTGCCTGCCAATCCTATCTTCGAAAAGAAGAGGAAGAGTTTGCCCAGCAATTTTCATCTGAAGAGAGAGAAGTCTTTCTCAAAATCTTACAACACTACCGCAATATTTAAGTTTATATAAGAGGAACAAATACTTATGTCAGACGAAAAAATCTCCACTAAGATCCTGTGTGCCATCTTTGCGACAGGAATCCTTTCTTTTTGTGGAGTGGCTGGTGAAACAGCTATGAACATCACCTTTCCTGTATTGATGAAGGTATTTTCGGTTAATACGTCAACAGTACAGTGGGTTACAACCATCTACCTATTAGTCGTTGCTTGCGTGGTGCCCTTATCTGCCTATCTCAAGCGCTCATTTAAGATGAAGACCATCTTTCTGGTCGCAAACCTTTTGTCTATTTTAGGTGTTCTTATCGACTTTATAGCGCCTAGTTTTAGCTTTGTTGTTCTGGGACGATTGGTTCAAGGAATGGGTGTTGGTTTTGCCCTACCTCTCATGTTTAACATCATTTTGGAGCAGGTGCCAAGTCGTAAGATTGGTCTCATGATGGGAGTTGGGACACTGATTACAGCTGTCGCTCCAGCGATTGGACCGACTGTTGGTGGACTTTTGACAGCGCATTTTGGTTGGCGTTCTATCTTCCTCATTCAGTTTCCTATTCTCTTGGCTTCACTGATTGCAGGGCTTCGCTCGATTGAGCAAAAGAGTGAGGTTAAACGTGAATCTTTAGATATCCTCAGTCTACTGGCTACCATCTTTCTTTTCTTGGGCCTGATTTTAGGTCTTCATGGGGTTGCTGAACATGCCTTCTTCAGCTTCTCAGTCTTAGGTTGGCTTTTGATTGGGATCTTAGGTCTTGTCATTTTGATTTGGCGTTCTACAACATTAGAAAATCCCATCATCAACCTCTCTATTTTGAAAAATCTTAAACTGACAGGTCATATCATCGCTTTCTTTTCTTTCCAATTGGGTTCCCTTGCGATGAGTTTCCTCTTGCCAAACTATGTGCAGTTGGTTAACAACTCTAATACCACTCTTGCAGCCTTGATGCTCCTCCCAGGAGCTATCATTGGTGCAGGATTTGCTCCGTTTTCGGGTATCATTTTAGATAAGATGGGAGCTCGTAAACCAATTCTGATTGGAGCAAGCCTTATCGTTCTTGCTCAGTTGCTATTTAGCTTGTTTGGTCTCTCCCTTTCAAATACTTTGATTCTCGCCTTTTACATGATTTTCATGACGGGACTCGGGGTTGCCTTTGGTAATGTCATGACTAATGGACAGAAACAACTGTCGCTTGATCAACGAGCCGATGCTAATGCCATCTTTAACACGCTCCAACAATTTGCAGGAGCAGTGGGAACAACACTAGCATCTCTAATTGTTGCTATGAGTCAAGCTAACCACAAGATTGACTTTGCACGAGCAACGGCTCAAGGTAGTCGAAATGGCTTTGTGGTCCTATTTGTTTTGGCTATTTTCCAACTCCTTGTCTTATTTAGTGTTGTTAAAAAGAATGATTAATAACAAGTTTGAAGCAAAGGAAACATGCTTTCCCTTGCTTTTTCTTTCCTTAATTGAAATACTAATCTTACTGCAAATTTTAGTATTATGTTAAGGTTTATGACTTATAATAAACTTAAAGAATAAACCAGTCTTCGATGAAGAGGATAGAAGAAAGGAAAGACCAATGTCTTTACTCAAGAAAATTCGTCCCGAACAACCACTAAAGAATCTTAGGTGGTTTGATATCGGTATTGTTACGCTGATTATGTTTGGTGAGTTTATTGTCCGTTCAACACAAATATATTTGGCAAGTTTGGCTCCAAGCGTTTCCACAGCAATCAGTGAGACATCAACAAATACAGCCAGTGAGGGAGCAGGCTATTCAAGTAATTTCACCTTGCAGATTATTCTCCTAACCTTAGCGATTATATATCTCTGGATACGTCATTTTGACTTTAAACAATTACTTATACGCCTAAAGTGGTCTGTTCTCTTTTGGGTACCCTTTATTTTCGCTATTTCAGGCCTATTTGCCGATATGGTTAGCACCTTGTCAGGACAGTATAATTATTTTAGTCCTCAAGTTTTAGCTTATATTAACCCTATGGCTGTTATTGATAAGTTTATGGCTTTGTCACCTATGGCCATTGCTTACGGACTGCTTAACGGTTTCTACGAGGAATTTTTCTTCTTAGGGCTTTTGACCTCAGTAAAGGACAAGTATAAATGGTGGGTCTTGGTCTTTTCAACCATTGTCCGTGTGTCCTTCCATACCTATCAGGGGATACTATGGGCTCTGGTTATCGGTGTGGTCTTTGGTCTACTTTATTATTTCCTTTATAAATACAAGGTCAAAAACTTGCTTCCATTCTTCCTCATGCATGCCTTGGCGGATATGTTTGGCTCGAGTCTAATTTATCTCTTGGTAAACTGGAATTATTAGTAAAACAACTCCCTTCGTTTAAGTACGAGGGGAGTTTCCTTTTATTGTTAGATGTATCTTAATTAGCTTAGTATTATCGCTTTTAATTTAATAGTTCTTGGAAGAAGTTTTCTACCTCAGGATGAAGATTAGTTTCCTTAAGTGTAACTAGTGAAACATAAAGCGACATGCGTTCCTCTTTAACCATTGGGATAGAAATTAAATCTTTGTCTTCCTTTGTTATAGCGATTTCAGAAAGAAGACTGATACCAATTTTTTTACGAAGGAGTTGCTTAAGCAAATTAATATCATCTGTTTGAAAGAATGGTGTTGCAGCATGATGATATTGATTATTCAAATGTTGAAAAGCATTTAGATGAACAAAATGTTCGTCTAAAATAATAAAATTTTCATTTAGAACATCAGAGAAAGCGATAGCTTCCTTATCTGCCAATGAGTGGCCTGAAGGTAGAATATAATAAAGATCACTTGTCATAAGAGTTTTAACTGAAAATCGTTTATCGATAATCGGTTCTAAGCTTCCAATAAAACTGGCATCTAGTTCTCCCTTAGACAAGAGGTCTAGAAGTTCAATAGAACCTTCTTGTATAGGGTGAATGTTTCGAAGTGCTGAGACATTTTCAATAAAAGCAGGCTCTTTACGAACAAGATAGTCAATAATAAGAGGCGGAAACCCAATTGTATCATAGGGAGAAATGCTTCGAAGTATTTCTTTTTGGGCACCTTGTATTTCTGGAAGAGCTTTCTTTACATGTCGTAGCAATATATCACCTTGTGGAGTTAGCTTAAATGTCCTATGTGAAGGATCATGCACAAGTAATTGACAATGAAACTCCTTTTCTAAACGTTTAATGGCATAAGAAATAGATGGTTGACTCACCCCGTTTTTTCGAGCTACTGCAGTGAAAGATTGCAGGTTGCTTAGGTCATAAAAATAGTATAAGTCTTTAAGATTCATAAAATCACACTTTCAAAAAATTGTTAAAAAGAGTTACATAGACAAGGCTAGATGAGACGATAAGTAAATATTATCCGTAGTGATGTGTTTGACTATAACTTTTTTATTGAGTTAGAATATGATGATGAGTCAGGAGATGATTATAGGTTATCAAGAATATCTTCAAAAATAGCTAGGATTTTCTCCCTTTTATCAACAGGAACTTGTTTCAGCTTCATGTTAACTCTTTTCAATGAGAGATTATCGGTTTGGTCAGTGGTGGGCTCGAGGCTATTGAAATTGAAAAAGTCCTCTGGTGTCAAGTTTAAGGCGACAATCACTTTTTCTAGACTGTGAATGGTCAGATTCACATTTTGGTTTTCTAATTGATTGATATACTTGAGTCCGAGTCCTGCCTGTTCCGAAAGTTCCTCCTGGCTCATTTTGTTTTGTTTACGAAAATATTTCACTTTTTGTGAAATATATTTTTGTAGATAATTATTAGTTGTCATATAAACAGAATACAAGTTTTAAATGACAAAAATAACTTTTTAAACAATACAAAGTATACTATAAAATCCATATTGTTGTTTATTAGTTCAATATGCTAGTCTCTATTAGTACCATCACAATTGTTGCTACTATACAGCCTGTAAAACAAATGTGTTATACGGTTATGCACAGATAAAGTGGTTGTCCATTTGTATCTGGAGGAAAGATGATAACTGGTTGTATAGTTGATTCTGTCATAATTCTTTTTGCCCATTATAACATAAAAGAAATGAGTGGACACTATAAAACACATTGTTCTTTAAAACGACTATTTTAAGTAGTATAATATAAGTAAAAAGGAGGTTGCACTATGACTGCACATGATATTTTAAACAATCCTTTCCTCAATAAAGGTACTGCCTTTACCTTAGAGGAGCGAAAGGAACTAGGCCTTATTGGTTTACTGCCACCGTATGTTCAAACGATTGAAGAACAAGCGGCGCAAACTTATGCGCAAATGCAAACAAAAGCCAATGATTTGGAAAAGCGTCTTTTCCTAATGGAAATTTTTAACACCAACCGAACTCTTTTCTATTACCTCTTTTCTCAACATTTGGAGGAATTCAATCCAATTGTATACGATCCAACCATTGCAGATACCATTGAAGGCTATAGTGACCTCTTTGTAGATCCACAATATGCGGGATATCTTGATATCAATCATCCTGAAAATATTGAAGCCACTTTGAAAAATGCTGCTGGGGATCGCGAGATTCGTCTCATTGTTGTAACAGATGCAGAAGGAATCCTTGGAATCGGTGACTGGGGAACAAATGGTGTCGACATTTCTGTTGGGAAATTGATGGTCTATACGGGTGCTGCTGGAATCGATCCTTCTATGGTCCTTCCTTTAGTTATTGATGCAGGGACTAACCGTGAAGAACTTCGTAACAATCCTAATTACTTAGGAAATCGTCATGAACGGGTTCGCGGAGATCGTTACTACGACTTTATTGACCAATTTGTTCAAACAGCAGAACGTCTCTTTCCTAAACTCTACCTTCACTGGGAAGACTTCGGTCGCTTGAATGCTGCCAATATTCTTGAAAAATACCGGAAACAAATTCCAACTTTTAATGATGATATTCAAGGTACAGGAATCGTTACCTTGGGTGGTATCTTTGGTTCACTGGATATTAGTGGTGAAAAATTAACAGATCAAGTTTATCTCTGCTATGGTGGTGGTACTGCGGGTGCAGGAATTGCCTCTCGTGTTCTTCGTGAAATGGTGAGTGAAGGTCTTTCTGAAGAAGAAGCCTATAAACGTTTCTTTATGGTTGATAAACAAGGTCTTCTCTTTGATGACATGGATGACCTAACTCCTGAACAAAAACCGTTTGCTAAGAAACGTGCTGACTTTAGTAATGCAGACAAGTTGACTGACCTGCTTGAAGTAGTGAAGACTGTGAAGCCAACCATTCTTGTAGGAACTTCGACTCAACCTAATACCTTCACTAAAGAAATAGTAGAAGCTATGTGTGAAAACACAGAGCGTCCAATGATTTTCCCTTTGTCAAATCCAACTAAATTGGCAGAAGCAAGTGCCAAAGATTTGATTGAATGGTCAGATGGCAAAGCTTTTGTCGCAACAGGAATTCCTGCTGATACAGTTTCTTATAAAGGTGTCGACTATGTGATTGGTCAAGCCAATAATGCCTTGATTTACCCAGGTCTTGGTCTAGGTATGCTGGCTTCTGAAGCAAGTCTTTTGACTGATGAAATGATTGGAGCAGCGGCTCATTCATTGAGTGGTATTGTCAATCCAGGCCAACCAGGAGCTCCTGTCTTGCCACCATTCAAGTATGTAGCAGATGTTTCTATTAAAGTAGCAGAAGCAGTCGCTAATAAAGCGCAAGAGCAAGGTCTTGCGCGTGCTAAGGAAACAGATATGGCCAAAGCAGTTCGTGATTTGAAATGGTATCCAGAGTATAAATAATTCACTGCTGCTGTCTATCCTTCGCTAGCGACAGATTTGTATGGGCTGTGGACTTAAGTAATTTAGAAAGGATACCTATGTCACTCTTTTTAACCTCGATTACGAGTATCATTCCGATTATCGCTATCATTGTTTTGGGGTATATTCTTCAGGTGAAGGGATGGTTTGGAGATGCCTTTGGATCTAACCTATCCCGTTTGATCATGAATGTAGCCTTGCCAGCGTCAATCTTTGTGTCGGTGATGAAATACCTGACACTAGATAAACTAATCAGTCTTTCTGGAGGTCTCCTTTATACATTTGTGGCCTTTATCTTGGGCTATATCGTAGCTTATATTGCAGTTGTGGTTTTCAGGGTTCGTCCAGGACGGCGAGGAACCATGATTAATACCTTTGTGAATGCCAATACTATTTTTATTGGTTTACCTTTAAACGTTGCTCTTTTTGGTGATCAGGCTCTTCCTTATTTCTTAATTTACTATATCACCAACACGATTTCCACCTGGACATTGGGCGTGTATTTGATGACGAGCGATAGTAAATCGGGTCAAAGCAAGAAGACAAGTAAATTTGACTGGAAGAAATTGCTACCAGCTCCGCTTGTAGGTTTTCTTGTGGCTCTACTATTTTTGATTCTCCGAATCTCTATTCCAGATTTCGCAACGAATACCTTAACCTATGTTGGAAATATCGTCACTCCCCTATCTCTGATTTATATTGGTATCGTTCTTGCAAAAGCAGGCTTGAAAACTATTACTTTTGATAAAGATACAATTGTCACTTTAGTTGGACGCTTTATCCTAGCTCCTCTAATCATGCTTCTTGTATTGAAGTTCTTTGCACCAAATATGGCGACAGTAGAATTTAAGACCTTTATGATTCAGTCCGCTACACCAGCTTTGGCTGTTCTCCCGATCCTTGCTAATCAGGGAAAAGGAGATGTGGAATTCTCTACGAATGTAGTGACTCTAAGTACGGTTCTATTTATCGTTGTTATTCCAATATTACAAACCTTGTTAGGATAAGAGGAAGAGATTGTGAGAACAATTTTGAATGGCGTGAAAAAATGGCAGAGACTTATCAAACTTGTGCTATTTTTATCTATTGCTAGTCTGGTTATTGTAGAGATAATCAGACTTTTTAAGACCATTTCGTTTGATAAGATTGGAGCAATCTTTGGAGAACTCTCTCCAATAAAAGTCATTAGTTTAGCTTTGCTTGGTTTTATGGCTGTTGCACCTATGGTATTCTATGATAAAATCTTAAATAAAGAGCTTAATCAGAAACAAAAATTATCTTACTTACTAGAGACAAGTTGGACTATTAATAGCTTGAATAATATGATTGGCTTCGCCGGTTTGGTGGATGTTAGTTTACGATATTCCTTCTATGGAGATGAGGAACGACCTGAGAAAAGTATGCAGGGAATTTCTCGTGTCATACCTTATTTTATGAGTGGATTTTCACTGTTTGCCCTGATAAGCTTGGTTTTGACATGTTTATTCCCTTTATCAATTGGGATTAAGCAGTATTGGCCAGCTCTTTTAGGAGCTAGTCTATATCTTCCAATTGTTTTATTGGTTTCAAACAGAAAAAAATGGGCCTATTTTAGTCAACTGAGTGGAAGGACAATTAAATCTTTAGTATTTGCTTCTGGCCTTGATTGGGCTAGCGTATTAAGTTTTTTTCTTTTGGTTGGGTATGCTTTAGGCTATAATTTACCAATTTATGATACAATCCCCCTCAAGGGATTTAGTTCTGTATAAAACGGAGCTAAATCCTTTTTATATAGTAAAATCAATACCATTAGGAATTGATTTGATTTTTATTAAAAATATGAGATAATAGACTCGGACTAAGTTTAAACAGCAATTTTAGAGGGAGACAATTATGTCAAAACGACTATTATCGGATGAGCCGAATACCCCCAAATCCCTTAAGGAGCTTTTCTGGGAAAATGCGGAAAAAGCTCGTATGGGGGAATTTTGGAAAGACAAGAAGAGTTACAAAGAGCTTTCAGAAGCTACGGGGATTCCGTCAGGAAACCTTCGAATGCTTTTCATGAACAAGCCTAAGGGAAATATTCCAAAGATTGTAACCATTACTAACGGTCTGGCCAAGGTGACTGGGAAAAACATTACACTTGGGAAGCTCTTAGCTCGAGATAATCAGCATGAGGGTTTTGAGTTTCCAAGAAATCCTGATCAGGTCACCCAGAACTTGTGGCACAACATTCGCAAGAAGTTGGAAATCACGGAAGATATGGCTGAGGGGGAAGTCAGAGAACGCATGACAGCCTTTGTAGTCTCATCTGGTATGGCTCAAACCAACTATAATCTGATCAATCAAACAGGAACGGTATCGCTTGATACTTTGGAAAAATTTTCTAAAAGGCTTAGAGTCGAGCCTTATGAATTATTAGCTACCATAAGACGAAGGGAGATTGTTGATAAGGTTGAAGGTCCTATTCCTAAGGGAAATGACAGCGACTCTCACATTGATATTGGCAAGCTTAATACTTTCATTAAATCACAACCTTACTCGCCCAATGGTCAAGAGGTGGCATCTGCAGACTTAAGCCCACAGAATCTCTATCATTATTATGCCAAGGGAAATGTCGGAGATATGCCCATAAAAACAGCCTATAAGTTTAAAAGACTAGTGGATATTTATGAAGCAGAATATGGTATTCTTGAACCTTCAAGCAGAGTTTTAGATGTCAAGGAATTGGAAAAATTCCTTTATAGTGGCATGATCACCGGCTATGCCATTTCTAAGACAGGGTTGATGAATGCGACCAATGGAAATCTCTATATCAAGGGCAAACGTCCTATCGAATCTATGCAACTGGATCGGGCCTTCGGTCTCTATAAACACTTAAAAAGACTGAAAAAGGACCAATAAATTCTTTACCTAACAAAAAGCCCAAATCAATAGTTTGATTTGGACTTTTTGTTTGTCGTTTATCTGTATGACGAATGAGAATAATTTTAGTCGATTTGCGGACTTATTTTACAATTGCTTCACACGTCCATTTTCATCAAAATGATAAGTCACACCATTGATGGTACGAGTTTGGTTGGTGACGAGCTCACCAGAGTTGTCATCGTAGTAACGAGTTCCCTTGTAGTCTGTAACGAAATCGCCCTTCACTTGTTTACCTTCATAATCGAAGTAGAGGTGTTGACCATTGATGACTTGATCAAAGAGGAGGGCCTTACCATCCTTACCGAAGTAGTACCAGTTGCCCTTCCAATTAACGAATTGGTTAGTTACCGCAGCACCTGTTTCAGCATCGAAGTAGTAGTAACTGTGGATTTTAGGTTCGATGATAGTACTACTAGATGTCCGAGGATATCTAGTAGACTCTTTTTGCTCAGGACTAAGCACTTTATCTTTTGCGAGATAACCAGTAACTAAGCTTGTAGACTCTGTATTATCGAGATAATAGAGTTTCCCATCGATTTCTTGAAGACCGAGAAGTTTATTACCATTTTCATCAGTATAGTACCAATCGCCACCTACTTGATGGAATCCTTTTTCTCTGACTGCTGCTCCAGTAACCTCATCGTAGAAAGGTCCTGAACCGGAAGGCCCAAAAGTTCCTTGACGGGCTTGTCCATTTTCATAGAACGAATAGATTACACCATTAATGGTATGAGAACCAGAAAGTGGTTTACCATCTTTATCATAATAGAAGAGCCCATTATCAGCACGAACAAATTGGTTCCGTGGGACTTCCTTCTGTTCACCGGTATCCTTATCATAGTAGTGGCCATTTTTAACTTCGTTTTTGAATTGTGTTCCGAGGTGGTCGTCAAAGTAGACAGGGACACCATCAATGGTATGAGCACCTTTTAGAATATTGCCTTGCTTATCTGCATAGAACCACTTACCTCGAGTTGTAAAGTAACGCCCCTTAACAAGTTCACCAGTATTCTTGTCATAATACTTAACTGGGATACCAAAGACAACAAAGCTATCATAGAGAACATTAATACCATCTTTATCTACAAAGCCATCTTTAGCTTGTGTTCCAAATATTCTATCAAAATGTACCTGAACACCATTGATGACATGGTCACCTTTAAGGATTTTGCCATTTGAACCGACATAATACCACTGGTTATTAATATTATGGAAACGATTCTTTTCAAGTGTGATTCTCGCACCAGAGTCTTTATCATAGTAGTAACCGTCGTCTCCAAAATCGCCTTTAACTTGTCGGCCATAATAAGAATCAAAGTAGACAGGGACATTATTTATGGTTTGTGAACCTTTTAATGGTTTGCCCTCAGCATCCACATAGTACCAATATTTATCTATATTGACATAACGGTTGGTTACAAGTGCACCAGTTGAGGCATCGTAGTATTTACCATTACCTCCGAAGCCACCTTTCACTTGGGCACCGGTCTTTTTATCGAAGTAGTACTCTTTACCATCAATACGAGTAGCACCCTTCATGGCTACACCTTTTGCGCCAACGAAGTAGCTCTTATCGTTGACTGTTACGAATCGGTTGCTTACTAGCTTACCAGTGTGTTCATCATAATAGCGGTTATCCTTGTCAAAATTCCCTTTAATTTGAACACCATTTTCATCGAAATAGAGCTGAGCCCCATTAATGATATGGCTGCCCTTTATAATTTGTCCTCTATCATTGAGATAGTACCATTTTCCTTTGATTTCAACAAAACGATTGGTTCCTAAATTAACGAAAACACCATCCTGATCGTAAAAGTGTCCATTAGGAGCAAAGCGATCAATGATTTGAGTCCCAAATTTATCGTCAAAGTAGGATGATCGACGATTAATTCGATACTCACCATACACAGGATTTCCATCTTCATCTAGATAGTAACGTTCATATTGTTTCGTATCGTTGCTGTAGGCCACGATAAATTGATTTTTGAGAAGAGCACCAGAATCTTTATCATAGAAATTTAGTTTTTTAGCATCATTAGGGTCTTTAGCAAAAACGCCTTTAGCTTGAATGCCATTTTCTTTATCGAAATAGACTTGAACCCCATCTATGGTTTGTGGTCCAGTCAGATCCTTACCATTGGCATCTCTGTAATGCCATTTGCCGTTTTGGTCGCTGTAATATTGACCGCCTGTAACGTTTAAGTCCTCATTGATAACAGGAGTTGTCGCAGTTGTTTCACTAGTGGTACTGTCTCTTGTTGAAGCTGTGTGTGCTTCAACGTTGGCTGTTTCAGTAGGTGATTGACTTTCATTAGTGCTTGCTGAAGCCCTTTCTCTAGCGTTTTCCGAACTTGCTAACTCTGGAGCAACTGTTGAACTTTCAGCAGAAGCAGTTGCCTCAATTCCCTTTGTTTCAACTAAATCTGCTGTTGTTTCAAGATTGGCAGTAACACTTGCTGTCGTGTCATTCTTGAGTGTTTCACTAGCAGTTACTTCATCCGCAAAAGCAGCTCCTGCAATAAGTGCAAAACTAGCAAGAGCAGATGCACATGAAAACGCAATCAGATACTTTTTAGATGCGTGTTTTTTGGCCTTATCATTTTTTTCCATAATAAATACCCCCTTTTAATTTATATTATAAGACAATAAGAAAGCCTTTTCAAGATTAAAATGAAAAGGCTTTCTTATAATGTGAAAAGGAGTAGACAAAAAAGAAAAGTATGCTTTTCTTTGAATATTAAGTGAGATGTTGCCAGTTCTTACTAAATCCAAGATTCATAAAAAACAAAAAAATCCAGGACCTGAGCCCTGAATTTAGGAGATTATGAAAAAGAAAAGTTTTAGGATAGTTATAGTATATAAATCAAATCCTAAAGTTTGCTTAAAGTAGACAAAAATTATTTTCTTGGATTTTTAAAAGGAAGTTGAAATAAATCAACTTCCTTTAGTATAGATATATTTTGAGAAAAAATTAGTCTACTTTCCTACATTCTCTAAAATTGCTTCGCACGTCCATTTTCATCAAAGTGATAAGTCACACCATTGATGGTACGTGTTTGGTTGGTGACGAGCTCACCAGAGTTTTCATCATAGTAACGAGTTCCCTTGTAGTCTGTAACGAAATTGCCCTTCACTTGCTTACCTTCATAATCAAAGTAGAGGTGTTGACCATTGATGACTTGATCAAAGAGGAGGGCCTTACCATCCTTACCGAAGTAGTACCAGTTGTCCTTCCAATTGACGAATTGATTGGTTACCGCAGCACCTGTTTCAGCGTCGAAGTAGTAAGTTGGGTTGTCTTCTGCTCTATTTGGGAAGGAAATATAAAAGTAAGGTCTAGCTAATTGTCCACGAACTTGTTCGTGCGTTTCGTATTTGTTCATTGGATTGTTAGAGAAGAAATAAAGCTTACCATCAATTTCTTTAAGTCCCCTTGCCTTAGTACCATTAGCATCAATATAGTACCAGTCCTTACCAACTTGAAGGAATCCAGTTTTATTTACAGCAGCCCCTGTTTCTTTATCGTGATAAGGAAAGGACCCATAGATTTCGAAAGAATCTCGAAGAATTTCACCATTATTTAGTATGTAATAATCCTTACCATCAATGGTTTTATTTCCTTTTTGACCTTTGCTATCAAAGTAGTACAACTTATCTCCTACCTTAACAAATTGATCACGAGGAACATCTTGGCGAACTCCAGAATCTTTATCATAGAAATAGCCATCAGCGATAATACCTTTAGCTTGAACTCCATAATCATCAAAATAAACGTGTACCCCATCAATGGTTTGTGAGCCTTTAAGGATATTTCCTTCCACATCTGCATAGTACCATTTACCATCATGGCTGAAGTATTGACCTTTTACAAGAGCGCCGGAATCTTTATCGTAGAACTTACTAGGTTTATTGTATGCATTGTATTTTTTTTTGTTTATTAGTCGTCCATTCGAATCAATGAAGCCGCCTTTAGTCTGTATACCGTCATATGGATCAAAATGAACTTTTACCGCGTCAATAGTTTGTTCGCCCTTGAGAATTTTACCCTCATCATTGACGTAGTACCAATTATCATTAACCTGGACGTAGCGGTTTGTTCCTAAATCTACTTTGGCCCCAGAATCTTTGTCATAGAAGTATCCATCATTACTAAAGACACCTTTAGCTTGCTTACCACTATAAGAATCAAAGTATACAGGAATATTGTTAATGGTTTGAGAACCTTTAAGCCGTTTACCGTCATTACCTACGTAGTACCAGTCTTTGTCGACTTGGACATAACTATTGGTTACGAGAGCACCAGTGATTCCATCATAATATTTATCGTTAGTTGCGAAATTTCCTTTGACTTGGGCTCCAGTTTTCTCATCAAAGAAGTATTCAATGTTGTCAATGACTGTTGCCCCTTTGATGGCTTTGCTATCGGCTCCAATAAAGTAGGTTTTGTCTTTAACTGTTACGAAACGATTAGTAACTAGATTTCCAGAGTCTTTATCGTGAAACTGCATTTTATAGTCAAAGTCTCCCTTAACTTGGATACCGTTGTAGCCAAAGTAGACGTGAGCACCATCAATAGTTTGTGCATATTTGAGAATAGCACCATCCTTACCCACATAGTACCAGTTACCTTTGATTTGAACATAACGGTTGGTACCTAGGTCAACTCGGTTACCATCCTGATCATAGAAGTAGCCATCGTCACCAAAATTGTCGAAGACTTGTTTTCCGTTAAATTCAAAGTAGACTTGTTTACCATCTATTATTTTAGAACCTCTTACACGAGAACCCTGATTATCCACATAGTAACGTTCATTTTGGCGGGTATAGTTATCGTAGGCAATAACGTAGTTATTAGTAATTAATGCACCCGAATCTTTATCGTAATAGTGTTCAGTATTGTCAGTATCATCTTTAACAAAATACCCTTTAACTTGAATACCATTTTGATAGAAGTAAACCTTAACGCCATCAATGGTTTGTGGTCCCTTTAAAATAGCACCATCATTTCCAGCATAGTACCATTCCCCGTTTAATTCGAAATAGCGGTTTGTTCCGAAATCCACTTGCTTACCGTCCTTGTCATAATAACGGTCATCAGGAGCAAAATTGTTTGTAATTAGTTCCCCGTGTTTATCAAAATAATTCCATGCTCCATTAATTTCTTTGGGTCCGATTACTTTATTACCATTTTCATCAACGTAATAGGTTCTACCATATTCTTTAACGAATTTATTAGTAACAAGAGCACCAGAGTTTTTGTCATAATAGTGATTGTCCCAGCCAAAGTTCCCTTTAACCTGAACACCGCCTGGAGTGAAGTAGACCTTAACGCCATCAATAGTTTGTGGTCCAGTCAGGTCTTTACCACTAGCATCTTTGTAATGCCAGTAGCCATTCTTATCACTGTAGTATTGACCACCGGTGACATTTGTTTCACCGTTTGAAGTTTTGTTAGCTGTTGCTGTCTCACTGGCAGCTCGGTCTGTAGTTACAGTTTCGCGTGTTTGGCCTGAGGCTGATTCTGCAGGTGATTGACTTTCACTTGCAGTTATTGAAGCTGTTTCACTGGCAGTTTCAGAGCTTGCAGCAGAAGTTGTGGCTTGTTCTGAGACATTTGTAGTGCTTTCAGTGCTGGCTGCCTTTTCGGTAGTAGCAGGAGCTTCGACAACTTTAGTTTCTACGAGGTCTGCTGTGGTTTCCACATTGGTTGTGGTAGCAGTAGTTGCATCAAGGTTTGATGTGTTGTCAGCTTTAGCTTCCTCAGCGAGGGCAGGTCTTGCGATAAAGGCAAAACTTGCAAGAGCAGTTGCACATGAGAATGCAATCAGACGTTTTGTGGACTTTTGTCCGGTAAAATTAGAATGTACTTTCATAATTTTTCCTCCATTTCCTAAGTCCTATTATAGCGCTATTTTAGAGACTTTCAAGAAAATATAAGAAATTTAGACAAAAATAAGAAAACGATTACATTTAAAAGTGTCTAACAAGGTAAAATTCACAATTTTTGCAGTCCTTGTAACTTAAAAAACAAAAAAATCCAGGACCTATGCCCTGGATTTTAGGAGATTATGAAAAAGAAAAGTTTTAGGATAGTTGTAGTATACAAAGCGATTCCTAAAGTTTTCTTAAAGTGAGGAATATCTTAAACTTTGGTCGCATTACCATTTTCATCAAAATGATAAGTTACACCTTTGATAGTACGTGTTTGGTTGGTGACTAGTTCACCAGAGATTTCATCGTAGTAGTGACCATCTGGTGTAAAAGCACCTTTAATTTGTTCCCCTCTAGAATTAAAGTAAAGCTTTTTACCATTAATTTCAGAGACACCAATTGCTGCTGTAGCATCTCCATTGAAATAATACCAATTTCCACTGGTAAAGACGAAGCGGTTTTTAACTGCTTTACCAGACTCACCAAAATAGTAAATTTTATCCTTTGTATAATAGAGGAGGCTATTTTTTTCCATTGAAGCAACTCGAATATATTTGCTTGCCCCACCTGGGGTGAAGTAGTAAAATTCGCCATCAATTTCTTTAAAGCCGATTACTTGTCTACCAGTTTCGTCATGGTAATAAGTATCTCCAAATGAGTTTTTTACAAAACCAGAATAGTTTACTTTATATCCATTATTTTTATCATAAAAGTATTCAGGCATATATACACCATCGTGTGCAAACCACCCTTTGACTTGTGTTCCTTCATAGCGACTGAAGATGACTTCATGACCATCAATAGTATGAGCACCCTTTAAAGTATTGCCATTTTTATCAACGTAGTACCAAGATTTGTTGTATTCGATATAACGATTGGTCGCGAGTTCTCCAGAATCTGGATCGAAGTAGTGAACAAGATTATTACGGGCATTGGTATAGGCCCCTTTAACCTGTTGGCCGTTCTCACGGAAGAAGACTTTTTGACCGTTAATGATTTGAGCACCAGTGAGGTTGTCTCCATTCGCGTTTTTATAATACCAGTTTCCGTTATCATCGCTATAATAACCATTTGGGTTAGGAGCATCCGTACCGATGCCATTTTCATCAAATCGATAGGTCATACCATTAACTGTTAGAGTGGTGTTAGAGACGCGTGCTCCAGAATTAGGATCATAGTAGCGAAGAACACCATTGTCGAGAACAAGCTCTCCCTTAGCTTGACGACCATTGGCATAGAGGTAAACGATTTGACCGTCTATATTGACTTCACCATCTTGAGGACGAATTGCATTTCCATCTTCAGCATAATAGTACCAGCCATCATTTTCTTGGACATAGCGATTTTTAACGGCTTGACCAGTAATTGGGTCAAAATAGTATCGACGAGTGATTTTAGTAGGATTACCATAACCATAACTATTACCGCGTGGTGAATTTTTCCCCTCCTCAAGAGAGATACTGATACCTTTTTGTAGAGAGCCAATATAAACAGGGGTAGTAGCATCATATATTTTGAAATAAAAGAGGTTTCCGTCAATCTCACGAACTCCTGTAAACTTAGAGCCATCATTGTTGAGGTAGTAAGTTTTTCCTCCTTTATCATTGACAAGCCCTTCTTTTCTTACTCTAGCTCCAGAGTCAGCATCGTAATAGAAAGTCATATGAGGATAACTATAAGTTTCTCCACTAAAGTCACCTTTGATTTGAACACCTTTATAATCAAAGTAGACTTCTTGACCATTGATAGTTTGTTCTCCAGTGAGGGGATAGCCATTTTCACCTAAATAGTACCAATTACCTTGGTATTCAAGGTATCGATTAGTCCATAGTTGCCCAGTATCAACATCGTAGTAACGAAATAGTCTATTCTTCCAACCGATTAAAGGCCCCTTAACTTGTTGCCCATTACTGCGGAAATAGACATTTTGACCATCGATAGTCTGTTCGCCAACGAGGTTTTTCCCATTCGTATCCTTGTAGTACCAATTTCCCTGATTATCACTATAATATTGACCACCAGTGATATTAGCTTCTCTAGTTGAAGTAGTCTCATTGGTAGCTCGGTCTGTAGTTACAGCTTCGCGTGTTTGGCCTGAGGCTGATTCTGCAGGTACTTGACTTTCGCTTGCAGTTGTTGAAGCTGTTTCACTGGCAGTTTCAGAACTTGCTGTAGAATTTGTGGCTTGTTCTGAGACATTTGTGGTGTTTTCTGTGCTAGCAACATTTTCAGTAGTAGCAGGAGCTTCAACAACCTTAGTTTCGACAAGATCTGCTGTGGTTTCCACATTGGCAGTGGTAGCAGCAGTCGTATTAAGGTTTGATGAGTTGTCAACTTTAGCTTCCTCCGCAAATGCAGGCCTTGCGATAAAAGCAAAGCTAGCAAGAGCAGTTGCACATGAGAATGCAATCAGACGTTTTTTGGACTTTTGTCCAGTAAAATTAGAATGTACTTTCATAATTTTTCCTCCATTTCCTAAATTCTATTATAGCGCTATTTTAGAGAGTTTCAAGAAAATATAAGAAATTTAGACAAAAATAAGAAAACGATTACATTGTAAAGTGACTAACAAGGCAAATATCACAATTTTAGCAGTCTCAAGAGTTAAAAATACAAAAAAATCCAGGACCTATGCCCTGGATTTTAGGAGATTATGAAAAAGAAAAGTTTTAGGATGGTTATAGTATATAAAGCATAGCCTAAAGTTTTCTTAAAGTAGAAGAAATATCTTGTTTTCCATTTTAATTCACTTTTTCAGTTGCTACACCATTTTCATCAATGACATAAGTTTTGCCATCTTTTTCTAGTGTTGCATTGGTTGTGATTGGAGAACCGTAAAGATGTTTCCCTAACGAAGTTGATTTTTCGAAGTGATAGAGCTTACCGTCAATTTCCTTCCAAGTTGGTTGGTAGGAAGAGATTACCTGAGGCTCAAGATAGCAGAGGTAGCCTTCATCAGTGCGGTAGAATCCTGTTCGAACGATTCCATTTTCATCCGAAGCGTATGAGTAATTAGTGTCATTACGCAATAATTCCGTATAAGAACCGAAAAGATAGGTCTTGCCATCTATGGTTTCTGTTGTATTGACATAGCGATATTGGTTGCTTGGATCTAGGTAATAGGTCTTACCGTCAATTTCTCTCCACCCGGTTAATAGTTTTCCTTCTGAATCTGCAAGATATATTATACTAAATGATTTAGCTGAACCATCAACTAGAAGTTGGCCATCTTGATTGAAGTAATAATAATTTCCGTCAATTAGAAGCAACTCTTCTTTAGCTTGAAGACCATCTTCCTTAAAGTAAACACGGTGATTATCTAGTGTATACCAGCCAAAAACTTGAGCTCCATCATTGCCAAAGTAGAGCTTAGAATAGTAATTGTACGGATAGAATGCATTACGGAGGAGTTCACCATTGTTTTTAGCGAAATAGTAGTACTTACCATCTATAAGGATACGCTTACCTTTTATTTGCTTACCACTGCCATCAAAGTAGAGTTGGACACCATTAATGGTTTGCCATCCAGTAGCTAATTGGCCCTTATCTTTGAGATAAGTCCAATCGCCATCCTTGTCCTGAACAAAGGTGTTGCGTAGAGAAGATGTGACATGTCCTTCTTCATCAATGTTATAGGTAACGCCACCAAGTTCAATGGTACGATTGGTCCATAAAGCTCCGCTATCTTTATCGAAGTAGTAGGTATCCCCATCGATGTCAATCAAAGTCCCTTTTGCTTGCTTACCATTTTTATCAAAGTAGAGCTGAATACCATCAATGGTTTGACGACCTGTTAGGAGTTTCCCATCTTTATCGTAGTAGTACCAGTTCCAAAAATCGTCGCGAATAAACTGATTTTTAGGTGTAACTTCAGTTGAGATTCCCTTGTCATCAAAGGAATAGACTTTGTCATCAACTTTCAAAGTTGTATTAGAGACAATAATTGTAGGACGCATACCAGCAGTAGGTTCGACGTAATCTCCATCTGTCAATCGGTAACGTTGCCCATTGATTTCCTCCCATGAAGGCTTAGTGACACTTTTTACTGCTGGTTGGAAGTAGTGGAGTTGACCATCAATACCTCGTTGGAATCCTTTTAAGGCAACCCCGTTTTCATCAGTGCCATAGATTCCATGAAAAATACCTTCATTGTGATAGACAACGGGTGCAAAGTAGGCTTTAAGGCTATTTTTTTGGACTTCACTATTAATGACAAAATAATCTTTATTTTCAAAAGTGATAATACCGTTTAGGACAACCCCATTTTCAGTAAAAATGTATTCCTTACCATCAATTATATGTCTACCGGTTTGGATGACGCCGTCAGCATCAGTGTGGTAAGTTGTTTTACTAGAGAAAAACATAGAAGGTCTTTCAACGATGCCATACGTGTTCTTAACCAATTGACCGTCATAATCAAACAAATATTCTTTCCCATCAATGGTTACGACATCATTTTGAGCTCTCAGGCCGTCTGATTGGAAGTAGTAGCGTTTGTTATCGATTGTATGCCAACCTGTAACGGGAGCACCGTCCTCTCCTAGATATTCAAAGAGGTGCGTATACATTGGGTTGGTTCTGTAACTATTAAAGATGATATGTTCATACCATTGATTAGTCATTAAGGCACCATTATGATAGGCAAAATAGTAGTGCTTGCCGTCGATTTCTTGTTTTTGTCCTTTGACTTGTTTCCCATCTTTATCAAAATAAAGGATGACACCATCAACATTTTGCCAACCAGTCAATTTTTCACCGTTGGCAGTGTAGTAATACCAGTCTTGTTGGTTATCAGATTGGAAATGACCACCGGTCACGACCTGAGTAGGTAGTTGTGTTTTTTCGGTTAGGATACCATCAGCATCTGCTAGATAAGTTTTACCATCTACTTCAATACTTGTATCAGTTACCTTACGCCCATTATCTTTATCGTAGTAGTAATCCTTGCCATCAATGGTTACCTTTTCACCTTTTGCCTGGATGCCATTGTCATGGAAGTAGAGGTTGAAGCTGTCGACGGTTTGTGGACCCGTTAGTTTGTGGCCCTCGCTGTCTAGGTAATACCAGTTACCTTGATCATCTGAGGTGAACTTGCCACCTTGGGAAGGTAATTCCTGAGCAGTAGTTGCGTTGTCGCTTGTTTCGGATGAGGTTTCAACACTCCTATCGGCAGTAGTTGTTTCATTAACTGGAGCTACCTCAACCTTTTGATTAGTTTCACTGGTAGGCTGTGTAGTAATAGTTTCTGTAGGTTGAGTAGCAACATTAGTAGATGCAGTATCAGTTGAGACTGCTTCACTAGAAGCTTTCTCAACAGTAGTGCTTGCTGGAGCTACTTCGGTTCTTGTAATGAGGCTGGCACTTGTCTCAAGATTGCTGTCAGAGACGACATTTTCAGGACTGTTAACAGCAGTCGTTTCTGGTTTGACTTCATCGGCTCCGACCTGTCCTAGTCCAATTAGTGAAGCCCCGATAGCCAAACTTGAGGCAGCGATTGTAATCCAATGTTTCTTAACTTTATGAAGTTTGAAACGAACTTTGTTTTCCATAAATTTCCCCCTTATTATGGTGATTTGGCATACTCACATCGTGAAATAATTAACGAGATTATACCAAAAATTAATTTATGATTATATCTTACCCTTATTTTCTAACAAACTCAATAGAAAACGCATACATAATTATAGTTTCAATAAATAGTGCAATAGAGACGTTTGAGAGAAGTAGATGTTTACACAAAAAATCCAGGACTTGAGCCCTGGATTTTAGGAGATTATGAAAAAGAAAAGTTTTAGGATGGTTATAGTATATAAAGTAATTCCTAAAGTTTTCTTAAAGTGCGAGAAATATCTTGTTTTCCACTTTAATTAACTTTCTCAGTTGCCACACCATTTTCATCAATGACATAAGTTTTGCCATCTTTTTCAAGGGTTGCATTGGTTGTGATTGGAGATCCGTAAAGATATTTCCTTAATGAAGTTGATTTTTCAAAGTGATAGAGCTTACCGTCAATTTCCTTCCAAGTTGGTTGGTAAAACTCGATTACCCTAGGCTCAAGATAGTATAGATAGCCTTTATCAGTACGGTAGAATCCTATTCGAACGATTCCATTTTCGTCTGAAACGTAACCGGATTTAGTTTCATTACGTAATAATTCTGCGTAAGAACCGAAAAGATAGGTCTTGCCATTTATGGTTTCTGTTGTATTGATATAGCGATATTGGTTGCTTGGATCTAGGTAATAGGTCTTACCGTCAATTTCTCTCCACCCGGATAATAATTTTCCTTCTGAATCTGCAAGATATAAACTATTATATGATTTAGCGGAACCATTAACAAGAAGTTGGCCATCTTGATTGAAGTAATAATAATTGCCATCAATTAAAAGTAAATCATCTTTAGCTTGAATACCGTTTTCCTTAAAGTAAACACGGTGACCATCTAGTGTGTACCAGCCGAAAACTTGTGCTCCATCATTGCCAAAGTAGTGAATATATGAATTAAAGGAATGGAATGCATTACGGAGGAGTTCGCCACTGTTCTTATCGAAATGGTAGTATTTTCCATCTATAAGGATACGCTCACCTTTGATTTGTTTCCCAGTGCCATCAAAGTAGAGTTGAATACCATCAATAGTCTGCCATCCAGTAGCTACTTGCCCCTTATCCTTGAGGTAGGTCCAGTCACCATCCTTATCTTGAACAAAGGTATTTCGAAGTGACGATGTCACACGGCCTTGGTCATCAATTTCGTAGGTCATTCCATTGAGAGTTAGACTACGATTGGTCCACATAGCCCCACTATCCTTATCAAAGTAGTAAGTGTCACCATCAATGTCAATCAAAGTACCTTTAGCTTGTTTACCGTTAGCATCAAAGTAGAGTTGAATACCATCAATAGTTTGACGACCAGTTAGGAGCTTGCCATCAGTATCATAGTAGTACCAGTTCCAATTGTCATCACGAACAAATTGGTTTTTGGCCGTAAACTCAGTTGCAACTCCCTCATTATCAATTGTGTAGGTCTTGTCATCGACTTTCAAAGTGTCGTTAGTAAGGATAATAGTGGTGTACATACCAGCGTGGTGTTCAGGAAGATACCATTTTGTTAGACGATAGCGCTTACCATCGATTTCTTTCCATGTAGGTTTATTAACACTTTTTACCTCAGGTTGGAAGTAGTGCAGTTGACCATCTAAGCCTCGTTGGACACCCTCTAGGAGGACACCGTTTTCATCAGTTCCATAGATTCCAGTGAAATTAATTCCACCCAAAATTTCGTTTTTAGAAAAGAAGGCTCCAAAATAGTTTTTTTCTATTTTACTATCTTTGACTAGATAAAGTTTGCCATCATAACGTACAACACCATCGACGACTTGACCAGTTGAACCAAAGATATATTCTTTTCCATCGATAATTTGTTTACCAGTTAGGACTTCGCCATCTGCATTAGTTCGGTAGGTATATTTAAACCTCACTTTAGACCCTGGCTTATCAACAACGCCATAAGCATTCTTGACTAATTGTCCCTTAGGATCAAATAGATAATTTTTACCATTGATTGAATAGATACCATTATGTGCATAGAGACCGGTCTCAGTGAAGTACAAGCGTTCTCCATCAATATCTTGCCATCCAGTCACAGCAGCGCCATCATTTCCGAGATAGTATGAACGGTAGTCCTTTGATGCAGGACTAATTCCACCAACATTGACTGAGGCCCATTGATTTTTAACCATACGTCCATTGTTTTTATCAAAGTAATAGGTTTTACCATCAATCTGAACGATTTTATCTTTTGCTTGACGACCGTCTTTATCGAAGTAAAGTTGGTAACCATCAATGGTTTGAAGTCCTTTAACAGCGTGGCCCTTTTCATCACCATAATAAAAATTAACATTTTCAGGGAAGGTGAAATCTACCTTATCCCAAATAAAGGAGTTTCGAGCTAGCCGTCCTCTCTCACCAAAGACATAGGTTGTGTCTCCTACATTAACCGCTACATTCTTAAGCAGTTCGCCATTTTCATCAAAATAGTGAATGAAACCAGCTGCTGTTTTAACGAGACCTGTGGCACGTATGCCATCTCGGTTGAAGTAACTAGTATGGTAAATGTAGTTTGTTTTATACCGTGGGATAATCTGTTTTTCAGACCAATTGCGGTAAGAATTTTTGAGAAGGGCACCGGTGTTATGATCTAAGTAATATGTTTTTCCATCAACTGTGATTTCTTGACCTTTGAGTTGTTTCCCATCTTTGTCAAAATAGAGTTCAACACCGTCCACATATTGGAAGCCAGTCAATTTTTCACCTTGTGAAGTGATATAAGACCATTCCCCCTTATCATTGGCTTCAAAATGTCCACCAGTAATGTTTGTAGGCAGTTTGGTTCTCTCTGTCACAACCCCATTCTCATCAATTTGATAATGTTTTCCATCTTTATCGAGGTAGCAATTGACTAGGAGCATACCAGTATGGTCATCTAAATAATAGTTCTTTCCATTTACCTCAACAAATTGGCCTTTGACCTGTTTTCCATCTTCTTGGAAATAGTATTCGCGATCTTCTACATTATTCCATCCAGTGAGATTTTTTCCGTCCTTGGTGTAGTACCAATTGCCTTGATCATCGGATGTGAACTTGCCACCTTGTGAGGGTGTTTCCTGTGAAGTAGTTACGTTGTCGCTTGTTTCAGATGAGACTTCAGCACCCCTATCAGCAATAGTTGTTTCACTAGATTGAGCGGTTTCAACCTTTTTATCGGCCTCGTTACTAGGCTGTGTAGCAGTTGTTTCTGTTGGCTGAGTAGCGACATTAGTAGGTGTAGTGTCAGTAGATACTGCTGCACTAGAAGTATTCTCGACAACTGTACTCGTTGGAGCTACTTCGGTTCTTGTAATGAGGCTAGCACTTGTCTCAAGATTGCTGTCAGAGACGACATTTTCAGGACTGATAACAGCAGTCGTTTCTGGTTTAACTTCATCGGCTCCGACTTGCCCTAGGCCAATCAGTGAAGCCCCGATAGCCAAACTTGAAGCAGCGATTGTAATCCAATGTTTCTTAACTTTATGAAGTTTGAAACGAACTTTGTTTTCCATAATCTTCCCCCTTGTATGGTGGCTTGGTAAATTCATGCTGTGACATTAAAAACATCATGAATACCAAAAATTAATTTACGATTATATTTTAATTCTATTTTCTAATAATTTCAATAGAAAACGGATACAAAAATGCCATGATTTTATAAAAAGATTCTTATATTCGTGATAGTTATAGCCTATAAAAGGGTTTTCCTAATTTATTTATTTTTTCGTCTATAGATATCATTGAAAGATATATTGTCCCCATACAGTTTGAGAAAAAGACTCTTTTTTTCAAAAATCATCCTGTGTAAAATAGAGGGCATAAAAACATGAGAGGTGATTGCAATGACAAATCGTTACGACTTAAATAAAAATTTGGCACAGATGCTTAAGGGGGGCGTCATCATGGACGTTCAAAATCCTGAGCAGGCACGTATCGCTGAGGCGGCAGGAGCGGCTGCAGTCATGGCCTTGGAACGCATTCCGGCCGATATCCGTGCAGTGGGTGGTGTGTCACGTATGAGTGATCCTAAGATGATTAAGGAAATTCAGGACGCTGTTAGTATTCCAGTGATGGCTAAGGTGCGTATTGGTCATTTCGTGGAAGCACAGATTTTGCAGGCGATTGAGATTGATTATATCGACGAGAGTGAGGTTTTGACACCGGCCGATGACCTTATTCATGTGGACAAAACCAAATTTGATGTGCCTTTCGTCTGTGGAGCCAAGGACCTTGGTGAGGCTCTTCGCCGTATCTCTGAAGGGGCATCAATGATTCGTACCAAGGGTGAACCTGGTACTGGTGATATTGTTCAGGCTGTTCACCACTTGCGACTCATGAATCAAGAGATTCGCCGTATTCAAAATCTTAGAGAAGATGAACTATATATTACTGCTAAAGATTTGCAGGTGCCAATTGATTTGGTCCGTTATGTCCACGAACATGGCAAGTTGCCGGTTGTCAATTTTGCGGCAGGTGGTGTAGCGACGCCAGCGGATGCGGCGCTTATGATGCAGTTGGGTGCTGAAGGTGTCTTTGTTGGTTCAGGTATTTTCAAATCAGGAGATCCGAAAAAACGTGCGGAAGCCATTGTCAAAGCAGTGACTAACTATAATCGTCCGGACATTTTGGCGCAAGTGTCAGAAGATTTGGGGGAAGCCATGGTTGGTATCAACAAGGATGAAATTGACATCTTAATGGCAGAGCGAGGAAAATAGATGACAAAAATTGGAATACTGGCTTTGCAAGGTGCTTTTGCAGAACATGAGCAGGTCTTGAACGGACTTGGAGTTGAAACAGTTCAAATCAGAAATCGACAGGATTGGGAAGCGCACGCTGATTTAGATGGGCTCATTCTACCAGGGGGAGAGTCGACAGTCATGGGAAAACTCTTGCATGATTTAGACTTGTTTGAGCCGATAAAGGCGAAAATTGATTCGGGCTTACCTGTATTTGGAACCTGTGCAGGTCTGATTTTGTTAGCCAAAACCATAGTAGGGGACCAAACAAAACATTTGGCAAGTATGGATATCAATGTAGCCAGAAATGCCTATGGTCGCCAATTGGGCAGTTTTGTCACAGATGCTGAATTTAAAGGAAAAGGGGAAATCCCAATGGTCTTTATTCGTGGGCCAATTATTGAAGCTGTTGGAGCAGAAGTGGAGATTTTAGCTCAAGTCAATGGGGCAATTGTGGCAGCTAGAGAAAAGCAGATGTTAGTGACCTCTTTTCATCCAGAATTAACGGGTGACGAAAGGGTACATGCTTATTTCCTAGATATGATTAATCCGGCAAAAGAAGAAAAGCTTTGATTCAAATTTCATAAATTCATTTACTTCTCCTTCACGCAAAAAAATCCAGAACCTAGGCCCTGGATTTAGGAGATTATGAAAAAGAAAAGTTTTAGGATGGTTATAGTATATAAAGCAAAGCCTAAAGTTTTCTTAAAGTGGAAAAAAAGTTTACTTGTGATATGAAAAAGGAAGTTGACAGTTGGTCGACTTCCTTTTTAGCGATTTCTAAATGAGAGTAATTATTCGATATCAATAGTTGTTATTTGAATACTATTCTTATACTTCATCGGGTCCCATCAAATGTCCATTACCGTCAGCATCGAATTTGAAGGCACCAGTGTTTGTTCTAACAATGGTATTTTCAGCGCGTGCGCCATTCTTAGCATCGTAATAGTGGACAGTTCCGTCATCATCAAATTTGAATTCACCTCTAAGTTGTTTACCGTTTTGGTCGAAGTAAACATGGATGCCATTTAAGGTTTGAGGTCCTGTCAGTTTATCCCCTTTAGCACCAACATAGTAGTAGAAATCTTCACGATCTAAATCTTTACTTTCTCTTGGATATTGTCCATCCTGACCTACGATATCATTTCCAGGAATGGTGATAGTAAAGTGGAAGATACGATCACCATCGAGATTTCGGTAATTCCAATTGTAGACATGAACAAAGCTATTAGTTACGAGAGCGCCAGAGTCTTTATCATAATAGTGTCCATCCGGGGCGAAGCGTCCCTTGACTTGTGCTCCGTTAGGAAGGAAGTAAAAGTGACTATTTCCAAAGGTTTGAGGTCCTGTTAATGGCTTACCATCAGCATCAAGATAGTACCAGGCAGTAGTATAGATATTTTGATTGTTAATGTCATCACGACCAATGTAAGTTAAGATTTCTTTAAAAGCATTGGTTACGAGAGCACCAGAATCTTTATCATAGTATTTACCATTTGGTGCAAAATGTCCCTTGACTTGTACACCAGTGAAATCATCAAAGTAGACTTTAACACCATCAATAGTTTGTTCTCCCTTGAGTTTATCACCTTTATCATTGACGTAAACCCAGTCACCATCTTGGGTTTCAAGATAGCGTTTGGTTACGAGAGCACCAGAATCTTTGTCATAGTATCGGCCATCTTCTGCAAAACGTCCTTTGACTTGTTTGCCATCCTTGTCGAAGTAGACTGGAATGTTGTCGACGAAGTTGAGACCGATGAGGTTTTTACCGTTTGCATCCTTGTAGTACCAGTTGCCCTCGTTATCACTATAATAGTGACCACCAAAAACTCGTGGTGCTTTGTCTAGGGTGACTGTAGGAGTGACGGGAGTATCTATTTCTTCACCAGGCCCCATCAAACGTCCATTACCATTTGCATCGAATTTGAAGGCACCAGTGTTGGTTCTGACAATGGTATTTTCAGCGCGTGCACCGTTTTTAGCATCGTAATAATGAACGGTACCATCTTCGTCAAATTCAAACTCACCTCTAAGTTGTCTACCATTTTGGTCGAAGTAGACATGGATGCCGTTTAGGGTTTGAGGTCCTGTCAGTTTATCTCCCTTGTCATCTACGTAATAGTAGAAATCTTCTCGATTCAAATCATTGCTAGAAAGTGGGTAATGACTCATATCTAAAAATTGGTTTTCACCGTTAGGTCCAACGACTGAATTATTAGGAATAGTGATGACAAAGTGATTCACATGATTTCCGTCTTGATTTTGATAATTCCAGTTGTAGACATGGACAAAGCTATTAGTTACGAGTGCACCAGAGTCCTTATCATAGTAGTGTCCGTCAGGTGCGAAACGTCCCTTAACTTGTGCTCCGTTAGGAAAGAAGTACATGTTTGTTCCACCAAGATTTTGAGGACCTTTAAGTGGTCGTCCGTCGGCATCAAGGTAGTACCAATCTGTAGTATAGATGTTTTGACCGTTGATATCATCACGACCAATATAAGTTAAGAGTTCTTTAAAGGCCTTGGTTACAAGAGCACCAGAGTCTTTGTCATAGTATCGGCCATCCTCTGCAGAACCACCTTTGATTTGAATACCGTCTTGGCTAAAGTAAACAGGAACATTATCCACATAGTTCAGACCGACAAGATTTTTGCCATTTGCATCCTTGTAATACCAGTTACCGTTATCATCACTATAATAATGTCCACCAGAAATATGAGGTGCATTTTCAAGTGTTACAGAAGGTGTGACTGGCTTTTCATTTTCATCGATTGGGACAGGTTGTTCACTGTTTTTTGTAGGTGTTTTTGTTTCTTCGACAGGAATAGGTTCATTAACTTTTTCCACTAAATTTTTTGTAGTAGAGGCTTCTGAAGTTGCCGTTTTAATAGGTGTAGCTTTATTTGCCTGATTATCTTGATTGCTATTTCCTTGTTCAGAAGTGATTTCTACCGGTAATTCGCTTGCTAATTCAGATGATGCGACTTCACTGCTAGGAGCTTCACTTAGAAGCGTACTTGTACTGGCAGGTACCTCAATATCAGTTAATATTGGATTTTCAGTAGGTGTCTTAACTTCAACATCAGGTACTGCGTTTTTAGTATCAGGAGCAACGACTTCAGTAGGTTGAAAACTAACATCAAGCAGTTTTGTTTCATCTGCAAAGGCAGGGCGAGCAACAAGAGTAAAACTAGCTAATGCAGTAGCACAGGAAAGTGCCACGACCTGTTTCTTGGAGATATGCCAAGGATAATTCATTTCAGAATTCATAATAGACTCCCTTCAAAAATGAACACCGATGTTTAGGTGTGTAACATAAAGGAGCTAGGCCGTCAGAAGAATGTTAAAAGTGAGAAGATCTGTTAAAACGACTGAGCCCCATATCTAAATCTCTCAGGGCATGGCCATAAGAAGATTTTATAGGCGAGCACGTCAAATGTATGGCAAGGAGAATATGCTTAGGCTGTATAGTTTATATCTGGAAACAAGTGATTTTATTTATCTTAATACTTTTATTTCTCTCCTTTCGTTTTATTTTTGAATCCAGCCTATGGCATCTGTCTTCAAATACAAAAAACTAGAGCTTTTAGTTTGAAGCATTCTCTCTAAAGCTCTAGTTTTATATTATAGACAGATGTGTATATGAAAAGAGCCTTAGATTATCATGCCAAAGTGCCTAAGGACCAGTTTTCATGCATAAAAAATTATTTTGACGTTAGAAGTCTAAAGCCAAGTTCCTAATCCTAATCCCTTGTAGTACACTTTCAACGTTTTCAGTAAAACGCTTACATGTTCACCTATCTTTATTATAGTCCTTTTTTTATGACAAACAAGTTTTTTTACAAGATAATCGTAATTGTTTAAGAATAGTTCATATTTGAATTCTATTTGTAAGTCAGTTATTGATGATATGGAAAAGGAAGTTGACAGTTGGTCGACTTCCTTTTGTGTGAAGTAATTGAAATCCATAGTCACTTGTAAATGACTATCGAAGAATATGTCCAACCCCGTCATTATCGAAGTAATAAGTAACGTGATTGATTGTCAACGTCACATTTTCAGCACGATTACCAGAGCCAGGAAGATAATAGTAAGTCTTACCACCTAAAATGATGAGTTTATCTTTAGCTTGTATGCCCTTATATTGTCCGTAATCCTCATCGTAGAAGTAGACATGTTTGCCATCTATGACTTGTTTTCCAGTCAGAATATTTCCCTTACTATTTGCATAATACCAGTTATTTTTGTATTCGAAGTATTTTCCGGTTACAAGTGCACCAGTCTCTTTGTCATAGTAGTGTCTATTGTAGTTTGAATAGCCGAAGTCACCTTTCACTTTCTCACCGTAATTAAAGTAGTACTGAATTCCGTCCAAATACTTAGCACCGTCAAACTTATTTCCTTCTTTATCAACATAAAACTCTTTGCCACCATCCTCAACCAATCTATCTGTTACTAAAGCACCGTTATCTTTATCGTAATAGTGGTTATCAGGAGCAAAATGCCCTTTGTATTGAACACCATTGGTACCGAAATAAACTTTGACGTTATCAATGGTATGAGCACCAAGGAGGAGGTAACCCTTGTCATTGACATAGTACCAGTTTCCTTCGGAATCATTAATATAGCGGTTTCGTTGAGTTGAATGACTCTTAATGGTGATGACACCAGATTGGTCTGCCACATAGGTCTTACCATCGAAATCAAAAGTTGTATCTTTGACTTTTCGGCCGTTATCTTTATCAAAATAGTAAACCTTGCCCTTGATATCAACGAACTCTCCCTTAGCTTGTCTACGAGTTCCTAAATGGAAATACATGTCGTAGCCATCAATAGTTGCAGAGCCAACGACAGGCCATCCAATTTCGTCGTAGTAACGCCAGTACCCATCTTTATCTTGGACAAAATAAGCGCTCTTAGGTCGAAGATCCTTAAAATCACTAGAAATGAATTTACCAACCCCATCATTATCAAATTCATAGATATTTGGAAATTCTCTCATAATATAGTGTGTAGGAATATTCAATCGTATATTTCTAGCAATGGTACCATCATTGTAGAAGTAATAGTTATTGAAAAATCTGTGTACGACCATATTTCCATCATCTTGGAAATAGTACTTATTACCATTGATGGTTTGCCATCCTTTGACTGGTAGGCCATCGGCACCAAAATAATACCGTTCGAGTTCAGGATGTTCATTATTGAAAAAATTTGAATATACAGCTTCGTCAAATCTTACTTCTTTAGCATAGTTTTCCTCAGGAATAAATCGTCCAGCTTTGAAGGTGACGAGGCGGTTCGTCACAAGGGCGCCGTTATCTGGGTCGTAAAAATAGGATTTACCATTGACCTTACGGCGTTCCCCCTTGACCTGTTTACCATCTGAGTCAAAGTAATAGGTTAAGCCGTCAATAGTTTGTGGTCCAGTAACTAGCTTTCCATCTGTATTCATATAATACCAATGCCCAGCATTATCTTGTAGAAAAGCTGGATGGTTATTAGCTAATGTTACGACGCCACTAGCATCAATATTTAGTTGGAAGTCACCATTCTTGAGATGAGTGTCTTTAATTAATTGCCCCGGATTTTCTTTGCCAGCATCTCCAAAAAGATAGAGTTTGTCACTAACCACGTTCAATCCGTAGCTAAGTTGGTCGTTTCTATCAGGATTAAAGTAATAGGTTTGTCCTTTGATATCTTGTAAGCCAGAAACTCGCACCCCATCGCTACCTAGATAGTAAGTTTGACCATTTTCTTCAACAAATTCATCATGGAGCATACGTGCACTATCTGTAAAGTAATAGAGTTTTCCATCAATGGTTTCGAAACCAGGATGTTCTCGCTCTTTTTTGAAATAATAGCGTTCTCCATTAATATCTTGCCATCCCATAAGCTTATTACCGTTATTATCGTAGTAATAAGTAACGTAATAAGGATGTCTTAAGGTAATGAGACTACCTACATAGTTAACTGTTTCGATGCGTTCTTCTTGTTCGGTGACAAATCCATTTCTTTTTTCAGTAAAGGCAGAACGGTCAGTTCCTCTCGTGGTATTTTCGTTTGGGATATCACCAACAGATGACACATTCTCAGCTGTAACACTCTCACTAGTCGTTGCAATTACCTCAGAATGTGCAGTTTCAGAATGCGCTACTTCCGAACTAGCTGTGCTTGAGACTTCAGAGCTTGGTTTTTCAGAGACTGTTTCTGTTGAAGGAACTTCTAAGGTAGCTACTGGTGCTTCTGATACTGTAGCAGTCTCGCTAGAAGGGGTAGCAGGTGTATTTTCTGTAGGTTTAGCTGTGGCTTCACTAGTCGCTGGAGCCTCAACGTCAATAGCGCCTTCTTTGATGATGGTTTCAACAGTCGCTTCATTAACAGGGGTAGACTGTTCTTCAGCTGAAGCATAGTTAAGGCCAGCAAAACTCAATCCCAAAGCCAGTCCTGTCACTGCAATAGTTACCCAATGTTTTTTAACTTTGTGAAGTTTAAAATGTACTTTCTTTTCCATGATAATTCTCCTTTCATTGAAAGACAAATTGGAATTATATGTGTGAAATAAATATTATTCGTAAATATATTTAATAACCCTTCCATCACCGTTTTCATCGAAATGAACAAGCTCAGCTTTCACCTTGTAACGAATTGAGTGGTTAAAAGTAATGTCAACATTTTTAGCACGTTTTCCAGTTTTTGGGTAATAATAATGGTAGTAGTAGTCATTTCCCGCCCAAATTGTTCGCAATTCGTCGTAGCCTAGTCTACCATCATCGTGGAAATAGTAGTAATCATCTCCAATCTTTTGTTCTCCCTTGTAACATTTACCATCACTACCAACATAGTAACGATTACCGTCAACGTCAACGAATTTGTCACGTCCTAAGTCAACAAGTTCACCAGTATTCTTGTCATAGTAATAACCATCATCAGCAACAATACCTTTAGCTTGTTTACCATCTTTATCAAAGTAAACCTTCACATTATCGATAGTTTTGTGTCCAGTTACCTTTTGACTATTTTCATCGACGTAGTACCAACTATTAGAATATTTTTTACCAAAATATCTAGTAATTGCACCAGTTGAGGTGTCTGCTAGACTAGGGTATCTATCGAATTGAAATACTTGAACATAATTATGGTCGATAGGCTCATTACCTAGGTCGGTGATAAAATGCCAAGGTTTTATTTGAACATAACGTTTTGTGACTAAAGCTCCGGTGTCCTTATCGTGATATCTACCATCTGGTGCGAAATCCCCTTTTAACTGTGGTCCATCAGGGTAGAAGTAGTAGTCCTCACCGTTAATAGTCTGATAACCTGACACCTTGTAGCCACTATTATCTAGGTAGTAGCGGAATGTAGTTGAGATACCATTAGCACGCCATTCACGAGCGATTCTTACAGTACGTTCTCTGAAAGTATTTCTTGCTAAGTTACCTGTATGTTTATCGTAATATTTACCGTTTTTTGCGAAACCTCCTTTTACTTGCTCTCCATTTTCATCGAAGAATACTGTTTCACCATTAATAGTATGCTCCCCTTTTAAAGCGATTCCTTCGGAACCAAAATAGTAAAATGGTTTTATATCATCACTAAATCCATTGTGGTCAGAAGGGACGTATAAGTTCCTAGCTAGATGACCATTATCATTCATATAATGGATATTGTGGTAGTCATCATAGAACAGTCCATTTTTTTTGATATCATCTTTCTTTTCAGTAATGACACCTTCTTGATCTGAAATATAAAGTTTATCGTTCACTTCAAAAAGTGTTCCAATGACACGCTCACCATTAATTTTATCGTAGTAGTATTTGTTCCCTCCTTGTTTAATAAACTCACCTTTAGATTGCTTTCCGTTATGGTCAAGATAATACCATTTACCATTTATCATAACTGATCGGTTGACACCTAAATTAACACGAGCACCGGTATCTTTATCATAATAGTAACCATCGGCTGCGAACTGGTCTTTGATTTGTTCACCATAGGCATTAAAATAAACAGTAACACCATTTATTGTTTGGGGACCGTGAAGGAATTTTCCGTCATATCCTGCATAATAGGTGACTTTTCTAATTTTAGGGTTAAGATAGTCATTCTCTAGGTGATAGATAGTAACGTATTGATTTTTAACCATCATTCCTTGGTAGTCATAATAATAGCTGTTTTCAAAGTCATCGGTAAGAATTTGGTTGCGATAGTTTAAAGCATATGGTACTTCAGAGAGTTTACCTTCATTATCAGCTTTATAGGTCTTACCATCGATTTGAATAAGAGAGTTGATAACCATTTGTCCATTATGCAAATCATAGTAATGTTTTGGTAGACCTGAATTTGAGTAGCTAGCCTCACCTTTTAGTTGACGACCATCACTGTCAAAACAAACATGATAACTATCAACAATTTGGTTTCCAATGAGTTTTTGACCATTTTCATCGACATAGTACCAGTTCCCATTGTCTTCTACATAAGCATTGGTAACAAGTTCACCACTATCCTTGTCATAGAAGTGACCATTCGGAGCGAAGTGTCCTTTAACTTGGACTCCACTGTCCTTAAAGTAAACTTTGACGTTATCAATGGTTTGTTCGCCAATGAGTTTATTGCCATCGGAGTTGTAGTAATACCAGTTGCCTTTATCATCGCTGACATATTGGTTATGGAATCTAGAATCACCTTGGATAGTGATGTTCCCTTCTTTATCTGCGATATAATGGATACCGTTTAACTCAAAAGATGTATCCTTGACTTTACGACCATTGTCTCTGTCGAAGTAGTAGATTTTATTATCAATATTAATAAATTCACCTTTAGCTTGATGTCCTTCTGGGCGAGATGATTCATGGAAGTAGAGTTCAAAGCCATCAATAGTTTTAGGTCCAGTGACAGGAAATCCGTCTTTGTTGAAGTAATACCAACGACCTTCGTAGTCCATCATAAATTGATTTTTTGGATATTCTATATTATTTTCTGAAGGAAGAGTATAGTAAATTGGGAACGGATAAGTCACAATGTTTAGTTGTTTATTGAGATAATCAGCCACCCCATCGTGGTCTGAATAAAATACATATGGCATAGACTTCCGAAGACCCTTTTCGATGATAGGAAATTGTTTGTTTTTGGCTAAGGCCCCTTTGTCATCAAAGTAGTAGCGTTTGTGATCTAATTCCATTAGTCTATGAACAGCAACTTGGCCATTGTCATAGATGTAATAGTCATCACCTAAAATTGTCTGACGACCTTTCTCAAGTGTGTTACCATTTTTATCGAAATAGTAACGTTCTAATCCAGGCATTACATAATAGTTTGGTTCGATATAAGCAGGTTCATTGAAGTAAACAACTTTACTATAGTTTTCTTCTGGAATATAGTGGCTGTCTTTGAATGTAATAAAACGGTCTGTTACTAGCTTGCCATCGTTTTCATCGTAAAAGTGGAGTTTATCGTCAACTTTCCTAAGCTGCCCTTTTACCATAGTGCCGTCATTGTTAAAGTAATATTGGAAACCGTTGATTTCTTTTGGTCCAGTAACCAGCTGCCCTTTTGTATCTACATAATAGGTAACACCATTTGCATCTGAAACGAAACTCTCTCTTTTATCTGTCTTTTTTGTGATACCTTCCGCTTCAACAGTGATGGTGAAATCGCCATCTTTTTGTGAGGTATCTAAAGTTGTTTTATCAGGAGAAGTACTTATGATGAGGTTTTCGTTGTTTGTAGGTGTATTTGTTGCACTTACCTCAGAATGAACAGTTTCAGAATTAGATGCTTCCGAACTAGCTGTGCTTGTGACTTCAGAGCTTGGTTTTTCAGAAACAATTTCTGTTGAAGCCACTTCAGAGCTAGCTACTGGTGTTTCTGACACTGTGGCAGTTTCGCTCGAAGCGGTAGCAGCTGTATTTTCTGTAGGTTTAGTTGTGGCTTCACTAGTCGCTGGAGCATCGACGTCAATAGCGCCTTCTTTGATGGTGGCTTCAACAGTTGCTTCATTAACAGGGGTAGGTTGTTCTTCAGCTGAAGCATAGTTGAGACCTGCAAAACTCAATCCCAAAGCAAGTCCTGTCACTGCAATAGTTACCCAATGTTTTTTAACTTTGTGAAGTTTAAAATGTACTTTCTTTTCCATGATAATTCTCCTTTCATTGTAAACTGTCATTATTGAGAAGGAGTATTTATAACTTCATTAACTAATTGGTGTTCCGTTTCCATCCGCATCAAAATGATAGGTTTGCCCTTTGATAGTAATGTCAATATTTGACAAACGGGCACCTGAGTTAGCATCGTAGTAGTGGATTTTACCATCGACGGTGACTAGTTCACCTTTGGCTTGTTTACCGTTACTGTGGAAGTAGACTGGAACATTGTCAATAGTTTGTTCACCGGTCAAGGCGTACCAGTTTGGACCAAAGTAATACCAACTACCTTCCCATTCATGGTATTGATTTTTAAGAGCAGCGCCTGTTGCTTCATCCAGATAGTAGATGTGGCTACTGTTAGGGATAGTATCACTGTAATACGCATAGATGAGCTCACCTCTACTTTGCATTCCGTAGTAGTATTTACGAGTAGGAAGTCCAAAGTAGTAGAGTTCGCCATCGATAACTTGAACGGAGACTAATTTGTTTCCCTTACCGTCTAAATAATACCAGTGATTATCTTTGGTTTTAACGAAACCAGCTTTTGTGACCTTTTTACCATCAAATCCGATATAGTCTCCACTATCTGCGTAGTATGTGAATTCTCCGAAGCCTTGATGACCATCTCCAACGATAAGATTCACTTCTTCACCATGAACAATATGTGTTCCTGAGTAAACTTTTCTACCATCTTGACCAACATAATAGCGTTTGCCATCGACTTCGACGATTTGGTCTCGGACAGCAGCACCTGTGTCTTTGTCATAAAAATGATCAGCATTGGCAAAAATACCTTTGGCTTGGACACCGTCTTTATCAAAATAGACTTCTACACCATCTATAGTTTGAGCACCAATTAATTTATCGCCCTTATCATTGACATAGTACCACTTGCCATCTTTTTCGACATAACGGTTGGTAACGAGGGCTCCACTATCTTTATCATAATAATGGCCGTTTGGCGCAAAGTCACCTTTAACTTGAGAATAGTCATCACGGAAGTAGACATTGACATAATCTATCACTTGTTCGCCCTTTAAAGGATAACTAGATTTATCAACATAGTACCATTTACCTCCAGCAGTAACATAACTATTTTTGGCTGTAACTGGAGTCAATTTACCATTTTCATCTGCAATTGATGTTGGGTATCTATCATCTACAGCAATAAAAGTGAAAGCATTGGTGAGGATAGCACCTCTTACGCCGTTAATGTATTTAGAAAACTGAGCATAGTACCAGTTTCCATCAACTTGGAACAGTGGGTTTGGGCTGCCAGGGACATCATCTCTTAGTGAACCAGATTCATCAAAATAGTAGAGTTGTCCATTAATTCGCTTGAATCCATGGACAACATGTCCATTTTCATCAGCATAAACAGAAGGTGTCCAGAGGTATCCTCTCAGGTACATGTATCTGATTTTACCCCAGCCATTATAGACTTTTTGTCCCTGTTCATTGTAATAACTTTCAGTACCATCAGGATTCTTGAATTTAGAATAATAGACCATGTCTGGTTGGAAGTAGTACTCTTTACCGTCGATGGTTTTAGGGCCAGTGTAAATATTACCGTCATTGTCATAGTAGTAATAAATGTCGTCGCTGGTTCCGTTAATGTAGCGAGTACTATGGTAGAGGGCAATCTTATTATTCCAAAGTTCGCCATTTTCAGGATGGAAATAATATCCTTTTCCATCAACAACCACTCTTTGCCCTTTTGTTTGAAGCCCCTTGTCATTAAAGTGGTAAGTTTTGTCTCCAATTTCTTGAAGGCCAGTCACTTTTTCACCTGTCTTATCTACATAATACCAGTGGTTATCGCCAGTAGTAACAAAAGATTCAGTTGTTAGATGTCCAAGTTCACCATCATAATAATGTCCATCTTGGGCAAAGTTTCCTTTGACCTGTTTACCATCCTTGTCAAAATAGACATGCTGTCCATCAATTAGGTTTGGACCTGTCAGATCCTTGTCATCTTTTTTGTAATGCCAATTGCCTTGTTCATCACTATACCATTGACCACCCGTGATATTCTTTTCAGCAGAGGGAACTTGAGAATTAGGGGTATCAGTATCACTAGTTGTTGGTGACGAATTCTCAGCTGTAACACTTTCACTAGTCGTTGCACTTACCTCAGAATGTGTAGTTTCAGAATTAGATGCTTCCGAACTAGCTGTACTTGTGACTTCAGAGCTTGGTTTTTCAGAAATAGTTTCTGTTGAAGCCCCTTCAGAGGTGACCACTGGTGTTTCTGACACTGTGGCAGCTTCGCTTGAAGCGGTAGCTGCTGTATTTTCTGTAGGTTTAGCTGTGGCTTCATTACTTGCTGGAGCATCGACGTTAATAGCACCTTCTTTGATGATGGTTTCAACAGTTGCTTCATTAACGGGGGTAGGTTGTTCTTCAGCTGAAGCATAGCTGAGTCCTGCAAAACTCAAACCCAAAGCAAGTCCTGTCACTGCAATAGTTACCCAATGTTTTTTAACTTTGTGAAGTTTAAAATGTACTTTCTTTTCCATGATAATTCTCCTTTCATTTTAAACTGTCATTTTAAGAAGGAGTATTTATAACTTCATTAACTAATTGGTGTTCCGTTTCCATCCGCATCAAAGTGATAGGTTTGCCCTTTAATAGTAATGTCAATATTTGACAAACGGGCACCTGAGTTGGCATCGTAGTAGTGGATTTTACCATCAACGGTGACTAGTTCACCTTTGGCTTGTTTACCGTTACTGTGGAAGTAGACTGGGACATTGTCAATGGTTTGTTCACCGGTAACTTTATCACCATTGACATCAACGTAGTAGAAATAGTCCTCACAATCGAAGTCTTTGCTTGAAAGTGGGTAGTGACTAATGTCTACTGGTATTGTGTTATCATTGAGACCAAAAATAAAATTATGTGGGTACTTGATAAAAAAGTTATCGACAGGATTACCGTATTTATCTTGAAATTTCCAGTTATAGATATGGACGTAACGGTTTGTTACAAGTGCACCAGTATCCTTATCATAGTAGTGTCCATCAGGAGCAAAACGTCCCTTAACCTGTGCTCCATTAGGGAAGAAGTACATTTTGACATAATCAAGTGTTTGAGGTCCTTTTAGTGGTCGGCCTTCCCTATCAAGGTAATACCAGTCCTTTGCATATAAAATTTCGCCATTTATGGTACTACCAACGGAAGTCAATACTTCTTTAAAAGTATTGGTCACTAGTTCACCAGAATCTTTGTCATAGAATTTACCGTTTTGAGCAACCCTTCCTTTGGTCTGAAAACCCCAAGGATTATCAAAGTATAGTTTTTGACCATTAATTTCAACTTCTCCTGTTGCAGCTGTACCATCTTTTGTAAAATAATACCAAGTTCCAGTTCCATTACGTTCGAAAAAGCGATTTTTCAAGATTTTACCACTATGATCAACATAATAGACCTTATTATTTTCATAGATAAAACGATCTCGTAACATTTCTCCAATGTCATAGTGTTTATACGTATTTTCTGGACGGAAGTAATAGAAATCGCCATTAATTTCCTGAAGCCCAAGAACTATTTGTCCTTTATCATCAAGGTAGTAGGTTGAATCATTTTCATTAACAAAGCCTGCATGGGTTACTTTGCAACCATTGTCTTTATCATAGTAGTACTTAGGCATGTAATAATATTTGGAGATAAACTTCGGATCTCTTACAAATCCTCCTTTAATCTGTTTACCATCATGGGGATCGAACATAACATCTTGTCCATCAATAATGTAGGCCCCTTTTAGTGGGCTACCGTATTTATTAACATAGTACCAATTACCATTAACTTCAACGTAACGATTGGTTACGAGATTTCCTGTATTGATATCGTAGTAACCTTTAAGGTCATTATATATATCTAAATAGGCCCCTTTGACTTGTTGTCCATTATCCCGGAAGAATACTCTTTGTCCCTTAATGATTTGGGAACCGATAAGGTTTTCTCCGCTTGCATTCTTATAATACCAGTTACCCTGTTCATCGCTATAGTAGCCGTTAGGGTTTGGAGCATCTTTACCAATTCCATTTTCATCAAAGTTATAAGTCATCCCATTGATCGTTAGGCTTGTATTTACAACACGAGCTCCAGAATCAGGATCATAGTAACGGAGGACCCCATTATCAAGAACAAGTTCTCCTTTAGCTTGACGGCCGTTTGAGTAGAGATAGACGATTTGTCCATTAATAAGGGTTTCCCCATCTTTAGGACGAATAGCATTTCCATCATCACCGTAGTAGTACCATTTATCATGTTCTTTAATTGTTTGTTTTTTGACTAACTGACCGGTTTCTGAGTCAAAATAGTAACGACGGGTAATGTTTGTGGGCGTTCCATATTTATTAGAAGTTGGAAGAGTCTTTCCATCTTCTAGCTCTATGCTGATTCCTTTTTGCATGACACCAGAGTTGATTTCGAAATAATAAAGATTACCATCAATCATACGAGTTCCTGTATATTTAGAACCGTCATTATTGATAAAAAAGGTTCTTCCTTCTTTATCTTGAACGAGACCTTCTTTTCTAACTCTAGCTCCGGTGTTAGGGTCATAATAGTGCATCTTATCAAGATTACCAGAATACTTTTCACTAAAGTCTCCTTTGACTTGAGTTCCGTCATAATCAAAATAAACTTCTTGCCTCTCAATGGTTTGTTCCCCCTTGAGAGGAATACCATCCTTGTCAACATAGTACCAGTTTCCCTTATATTCTAGATAACGTTTGGTTTGTAGTTGACCAGTATTATCATCAAAATAACGGTATAGTTTGTAATTTACGATTTGTGGTCCTTTAATTTGTTTTCCGTCCTCCCAGAAGGAGACTCTTACGTTATCAATCGTTTGGTCTCCAGTAAGTTTTTTCCCATTAGCATCTTCATAGTACCAATTCCCCTGTTTATCACTGTAGTAGTGACCGCCAGTGATATTATTTTCAGCAGAGGGAACTTGAGAATTAGGGGTATCAGTATCACTAGTTGTTGGTGACGAATTCTCAGTTGTAACACTCTCACTAGTCGTTGCACTTACCTCAGAATGTGTAGTTTCAGAATTAGCTGCTTCCGAACTAGCTGTGCTTGTGACTTCAGAGCTTGGTTTTTCAGAGACTGTTTCTGTTGAAGCCCCTTCAGAGGTGACCACTGGTGTTTCTGACACAGTGGCAACCTCGCTCGAAGCGGTAGCAGCTGTGTTTTCTACAGGTTTAGTTGTGGCTTCATTACTTGCTGGAGCCTCAACGTCAATAGCGCCTTCTTTGATGATGGCTTCAACAGTTGCTTCATTAACAGGTGTAGGTTGTTCTTCAGCTGAAGCGTAGCTGAGTCCTGCAAAACTCAATCCCAAAGCAAGTCCTGTCACTGCAATAGTTACCCAATGTTTTTTAACTTTGTGAAGTTTAAAATGTACTTTCTTTTCCATGGTAATTCTCCTTTCATTTTAAACTTTTTACATACTGCAAAATAAGGGCTGTCATGAGAGTTTATGAAAAGTGAGCATTGGGGAGGAGTCCCTAACGATGTAAGTTAATCTTTTTGTGACAATCCTTATTTCTCCAAGCCTCCTCAATTTCTATATTACGAGACTGTTCGAGGCAAACATGAGTCCTGACGAAATGATTCTAGAAAAACGAGAGCCGTTCGGAATTTTCCTCCTTTCTAAGCATGGAAGATCTCGTTTATTTTGGGCTTCTAAGACACAAAAAACTAGAGCTTACTAGTATGAGGCGTCCCCTCTAGAGCTCTAGTTTGAAATGATGCTGTATTCTTTTTATGAGCCCTAGTTTGATGGTTCAAAGTGACTCAGGAATGGTTATCCTACTATAATCCTTATTTAGGCATTAGGTAACTAATGTCAATCTTTTAGATAATCCCCCAAGTGTCCTTTAAAGCAAAATTAAAACGCTTACATATTCACCTAGCTTCATTATAATCCTTTTTTAAGAATAAACAACAGAAACTAACGGAATTATCAAAAATGTTAAAGAACTGACATAAAAGATTCTATATTTAGTTTCGTTAGTCAAATAAGAATTCACCTGTGTAAATCATTTATATTTTTAATTTTTGTTCCTCATAGACAGACCACGATCTTAGTCAGATGAAAAAATAGAGTCTTTCTATCTAAAATTTTCTTTTCAGAATTGTCTTTTTAGGGGCTACTTCTCTCATAGTTTTGCTATCTCTTAAGGTTAATTGAAGCTTGCTTTAATCTTCAAAAGCCTTTGAAGATAAGCACTTGAAGGAGTTTGAGAAGCAAAAAAACTCTATTTAGGACCTTACATATGGTGTAAGGTCTCATTTTTACAAATCAAAGTTAATAATAGGAAGCGTCCGGCAGAGATTCATGAAAATAAGATGACTTTTTCCTATTTGTAATTTGTCTGAATATATCATAGAGTAGAGAAAACAATAGAAAAAAAGGATGATTGTTATAGATGGAAAATAAGGTACGTTTTAAACTACATAAGGTTAAGAAAAACTGGGTAACTATCGGGGTGACTACCCTCTCAATGGTTGCCTTGGCGGGTGGAAGCCTCCTAGCTCAAGGAAAAGTAGAAGCCGATGAGACGAGCGCACCTAATGGTGACGGCTTGCAGCAACTGAGTGAGGATGGTACTGCCAGTCTAGTGACGACAACAACTGTTACTGAGCAAGCTAGTGCTCAAGCAAGTGTGGCAGCAGTAGCAACAGCCAGCGTAAGTCACGAAACAAGCTCTCAGGCGACGACAAGTGCGGTCGCTCAAGAGGCAACTGCTCAAGCACAAAGCAGTCAAGTTATCGATCAAGAAGTGGCAGTTTCTTCGCAAACTCAAGCTAGTGCCCAAGAGACACTGACTACGGAACAGGTCTCACAAGGTCAGGCAACAACACAGGCAACTGTTCAAGAAAGATCACAGTCAGATACGCCGAGTAATCAGGTAGGACAATCGGAATCTTCAGTTACTCCTAGCCACAAAGCAACTCGCAGTGGTGGGCGTCGTGTAGCAACGTCGCATGCAACAGCTAAAGCAAACAGTCAAAATCAGAAAAAGACTGAGGTTCAAACCAGCCAAAGAATTGAGACTGAAAGTGTGCAAACAAGTGCTCAGTCTACTCCAAGTGTGACAGAACAAGCAAGACCTAGAGTCTTGACCAATGCTGCACCATCAATCGCCACACGCGCTGCTGATAGCACTATTCGTATCAATGCCAACCGCAACACTAACATTACGATTACGGCCAGCGGTACGACACCAAATGTAACCATTATCACAGGGCCAAACACTCCTAAGCCAAACGTGACGGTGACAAGTCCAAATGGCACAAAACCCAATGTGACCATTGTAACGCAGCCAAATCAACCCAATAAACCTGTTCAACCAAGTCAACCGTCTCAACCTAACAAGCCGGTCCAACCAAATCAGCCAAGTCTTGACTATAAACCAGTAGCTTCGAATTTGAAGATTATTGATGGCAAGCAGTACTATGTTGAAAATGGCGTTGTGAAAAAGAACGCAGCCATTGAACTTGATGGGCGTCTTTATTATTTCGATGAGACTGGGGCTATGGTAGATCAAAGTAAACCTTTGTATCGTGCCGATGCCATTCCAAATAACTCTATCAATGCGGTTTACAACCAAGCCTACGACACATCAAGCAAGAGTTTCGAACACTTGGACAATTTCTTGACGGCTGATAGTTGGTACCGTCCAAAACAGATATTGAAGGATGGAAAAAATTGGACAGCTTCAACTGAGAAAGATTATCGTCCCCTTTTGATGACTTGGTGGCCAGACAAGGTGACACAGGTCAACTACCTCAACTATATGAGTCAACAAGGTTTTAGTGATAAGACCTATACGACAGATATGATGAGTTACGACTTAGCATCTGCTGCTGACTTGATTCAAGTTAAAATCGAGGAACGTATCGGTCGTGAGGGCAATACCACTTGGCTTCGTCAGTTGATGTCAGACTTCATCAAAACACAGCCTGGCTGGAACTCTGAGAGTGAGGACAATCTTTTAGTTGGTAAGGACCACTTGCAAGGAGGCGCTCTGACCTTCCTCAATAATAGTAGGACAAGTCATGCCAATTCAGATTTCCGTCTCATGAACCGCACACCGACTAACCAAACAGGGACACGCAAATACCATATCGACCGTTCAAATGGTGGTTACGAGTTGCTCTTGGCTAACGATATCGACAACTCTAACCCAGCTGTTCAGGCTGAGCAACTAAACTGGCTCCACTACATCATGAACATTGGTTCTATCCTTGGCAATGATCCAAGCGCCAACTTTGACGGTGTTCGTATCGATGCGGTGGACAATGTGGATGCGGACCTCTTGCAGATTGCTTCTGACTACTTCAAGGAAAAATACCGTGTAGCTGATAATGAAGCCAACGCTATTGCTCACTTGTCAATCCTTGAAGCTTGGTCCTACAACGACCATCAATACAACAAGGATACCAAGGGTGCTCAGTTGTCCATTGACAATCCGCTACGTGAAACGCTTTTGACGACTTTTTTGCGTAAGAGCAATTACCGTGGCAGCTTGGAGCGTGTGATTACTAACTCTCTTAACAACCGTTCAAGTGAGCAGAAACACACACCTCGTGATGCCAACTACATTTTCGTGCGTGCCCATGATAGTGAAGTGCAAGCTGTTTTGGCTAATATCATCAGTAAGCAGATTAATCCAAAAACAGATGGTTTCACCTTCACCATGGATGAGCTCAAACAGGCCTTCGAAATCTACAATGCGGACATGCGCAAGGCTGATAAAAAGTACACTCAGTACAATATCCCAGCTGCCTATGCCACAATGTTGACCAACAAGGACAGTATCACTCGTGTTTACTACGGTGATCTTTTTACCGACGATGGCCAATACATGGCTGAAAAATCACCATACTATAATGCCATTGATGCTCTGCTCCGTGCTCGCATCAAATATGTAGCAGGTGGCCAAGACATGAAGGTTACTAAGCATAACGGCTATGAAATCATGTCATCTGTGCGTTATGGTAAGGGTGCAGAAGAAGTTAATCAGCTTGGTACTGCTGAAACACGTAACCAAGGAATGCTGGTCCTCACAGCCAATCGTCCAGATATGAAATTGGGAGCAAATGACCGTCTGGTGGTTAATATGGGATCTGCCCACAAAAATCAAGCCTATCGTCCATTACTTCTCAGCAAATCGACAGGGCTTGCGACCTACTTCAAGGATTCTGATGTCCCAGCTGGATTGGTTCGCTATACGGACAATCAAGGGAACTTGACCTTCACGGCAGACGATATTACTGGTCATTCAACTGTTGAAGTTTCAGGCTATTTAGCGGTTTGGGTGCCAGTAGGTGCTTCAGAAAACCAAGATGCCCGCACCAAGGCTTCGACGACTAAGAAGGGTGAGCAGGTCTTTGAATCCTCAGCAGCTCTCGACTCACAGGTCATCTATGAAGGCTTCTCAAACTTCCAAGACTTCGTTAAGACCCCAAGTCAGTATACCAACCATGTCATTGCACAAAACGCCAAACTCTTCAAAGAGTGGGGAATTACTTCCTTTGAATTTGCGCCACAATACGTGTCTAGCCAAGACGGCACTTTCTTAGATTCTATCATTGAAAATGGCTATGCCTTCGAAGACCGTTACGATATTGCCATGAGCAAGAACAACAAATACGGTTCGCTCAAAGACCTCATGGATGCCCTTCGTGCCCTTCACGCTGAAGGTATCTCAGCCATTGCTGACTGGGTTCCAGACCAAATTTACAACCTTCCTGGAAAAGAAGTGGTAACAGCCTCACGTACCAACAGCTACGGGACACCACGTCCAAATGCTGAAATCTACAATAGTCTCTACGCAGCTAAAACACGTACCTTTGGAAATGACTTCCAAGGCAAGTATGGTGGTGCCTTCCTTGATGAGTTGAAAGCTAAATACCCTGCAATCTTTGAGCGCGTGCAGATTTCAAACGGCCGTAAATTGACAACCAATGAGAAAATCACGCAATGGTCAGCCAAGTATTTCAATGGAAGCAATATCCAAGGTACTGGGGCTCGCTATGTCTTGCAAGATAATGCTACAAATCAATACTTCAGCCTTAAAGCAGGTCAAACCTTCCTTCCTAAACAAATGACTGAAATCACAGCAACTGGTTTCCGTAGGGTGGGAGACAAGGTCCAATACTTCTCAACGAGTGGCTACCTTGCCAAGAACACCTTCATTCAAGTCGGTGCTAACCAGTGGTATTACTTTGATAAGAACGGCAACATGGTCACAGGTGAACAGGTCATTGATGGCAAGAAATACTTCTTCCTAGACAATGGTCTCCAGCTACGTCATGTCCTTCGCCAAGGCAGTGATGGTCACGTCTATTACTACGATCCTAAAGGGGTTCAGGCCTTTAATGGATTCTATGACTTTGCGGGTCCTCGCCAAGATGTTCGCTATTTCGATGGCAACGGTCAAATGTATCGTGGCCTCCACGACATGTATGGCACAACCTTCTATTTTGATGAAAAGACTGGTATTCAAGCCAAAGACAAGTTCATCCGCTTTGCAGACGGCCGCACGCGTTACTTCATCCCAGATACAGGAAATCTCGCGGTCAACCGATTTGCGCAAAATCCTGAGAACAAGGCTTGGTATTACCTCGATAGCAACGGTTATGCCGTGACAGGACTCCAAACCATTAACGGTAAGCAGTATTACTTTGACAATGAAGGCCGTCAGGTTAAGGGACACTTTGTCACAATCAATAACCAACGTTACTTCCTTGATGGTGATAGCGGTGAAATTGCTCGCTCACGCTTTGTGACGGAAAACAACAAGTGGTACTATGTCGATGGCAATGGTAAACTGGTTAAAGGTGCTCAGGTCATCAACGGTAATCACTATTATTTCAACAATGATTATAGTCAAGTCAAGGGTGCCTGGGCCAACGGCCGTTACTATGATGGTGACTCAGGTCAGGCCGTAACCAACCGCTTTGTCCAAGTTGGTGCCAACAAATGGGCTTACCTCAACCAAAATGGTCAAAAGGTAGTTGGTCTTCAACATATTAATGGTAAACTTTACTACTTTGAAGGTAACGGTGTCCAAGCTAAAGGGAAACTTCTGACATACAGAGGCAAGAAATACTACTTTGATGCCAATAGTGGTGAAGCCGTAACCAATCGCTTTATCCAAGTTTCTCGCGGTGTTTGGTATTGCTTTAACGCCTCAGGCCAAGCTGTAACCGGAGAACAAGTCATCAACGGTCAACACCTCTACTTTGACGCTTCTGGCCGTCAGGTCAAAGGCCGTTACGTTTGGGTTAAAGGCCAACGTCGTTACTATGACGCCAATACTGGAGCTTGGGTCAGAAAACGATAAGGGGCAGAAGAAAATGTGATTTTGGGACTATCCTAGATGCTTTTGGATTAAAATTCAGTAGGTACCTTCCCAGTCTCACCACTTTTAAGCACTTGAAACATTTTGTTTCAAGTGCTTTTCTTTATTACTATCTCTTGATATGCCAAGCAGATTGTAAGCAAACAATGAGTTTGATTAATAGATTCCTCAATAAACTGCTTACTTTAGCTTTAAATTATGCTCAGTCCTTTAATGAAGGAAGAGCTAAAACGGCTAAACATCGGAATTTCTGTGTACTTTTTAAAAAATCTGAACGTTTTTTGGAAACGATTTCTAACATATAAAAGGCTTAACCATGTATCTTAGACTTGTTTTTTGAAATCTATTATGGGCATAAGGTTAGTCTTATGAGACTAGAGTTATGCATCTGTAATTGTATTCGTTTCCAAAATCCCTTAACATAGAATAGAGAAATAAAGTTATATTGAAAGGTGTATGTTATGGAAAAGAAAGTTGGGTTTAAGTTGCACAAGGTCAAGAAAAACTGGGTGACTATTGGAGTTAGTACGCTGTCGATGGTTGCACTTGCGGGTGGAGCCCTTTTGGCAGACCAATCGGCACAAGCAGATGAAGTGTCACTTCCTAATGGTGATGGTTTTGAACAAACAGATGCAGGCATTGAGTCAAGTGCATCATTGATTAATGAAAGCTATTCACCAACCTTAACAGAAGGTGCTACTTATGTGTCAGCAGTGCCATCTAACTATGCAAGTCAAACGAGTACAGGCTACGAGTCTTCATCATCTGTTTCAACAGGAGGCTCATCTCAGACTGTAGTTGGTGGTGGATCTGGTCAAGTGAGTTCATCACAAACTTCACAAGTCGTAGGAACACAAAACTCTAATTCATCACAAACGGGTTCTGCTTACCAATCAAGTAGCAGCTCGGCATCAGTAAGTGCTAGTGCGTCAAGTTCTTCAAGCTCATCAAGTTCAGCTTGGTATTCTTACTCGTCGTCATCATCATGGTCATCATCATCGTCAGCTAGCGGTTTTGCGACAATTACGACGAGTTCGTCTGACTCAAACGGCATTCATTGGAATGGTGGTCGAAATACGACGATTACCATCACGGCTTCAGGAACTACGCCGAATGTTACTATCGTTTCGAATTCTAATAAACTGTTTCCAAACATATCAGTAGGGCATTCGAATGGTTCAAATGCTAATGTCACTATCATTTCACAAGGTAACCAGCAAAATAACTCAGGTTACCAAATCATCTCAGGTGAGACTAAACCAAGTGTTGATTCGAACAATGCTAAGTCTTCATTTATCCGTGTAGGCGAAAATCAATGGTATTATTACGATCAATATGGTCAAAAGGTCAAAGGTGAAAAGGTTATCGATGGTAAGGCTTATTACTTCCTTGAAAATGGTCTTCAAGCTCGTGACTCACTTGTTAAAGGTAGCGATGGTTACACCTATTACTATGATAAAAATGGTGTGAAAGCTATCAACGGCTTCTACGATTTTGCTGGTTACCGTAAAGATGTTCGCTATTTCGATTGTTATGGTCACATGGCTACTGGTCTCCTTGAAATGGGTAGCACAACCTTCTACTTTGATACACAAACAGGTATCCAAGCTAAAGACAAATTTATTCGCTTCTCAGATGGCCGTATCCGTTACTTCATCCCTGATACTGGTAATATGGCTGTAAATACCTTTGTTCAAAATAAAGAAAACCAAGCTTGGTACTACCTTGATGAACATGGTTACGCTGTGACAGGAAAACGTATCATCAATGGTAAAGAATACTGCTTTGACTCAGAAGGCCGTCAAATCAAAGGTCAGATGATGCAACAAGGCAACAAGCAATACTACATTTCTGCCCAAACAGGTGAAATGGCTGTGTCACGCTTTATCTTTGAAAACAACAACTGGTATTATGCGGATGCTTTTGGTTGCCTCGTTCAAGGTGCCAAAGTGATTGATGGTAAACTCTATTACTTCAACAAAGACCATAGCCAGCTAAAAGGTGGCTGGGCTGAAGGACGTTACTATGATGCCGTCACTGGTCAAGCAGTCATCAACCAATTCATTCAAATGGCGGCTAACCAATGGGCTTACCTTAACCAAGATGGTCACAAAGTGACAGGTCTTCAAAATATTAACAATAAAGTTTACTACTTTGGTAGCAATGGTGCTCAAGTCAAAGGTAAATTGCTTACTGTCCAAGGTAAGAAATGTTACTTTGATGCCCACACTGGTGAGCAAGTGGTAAACCGCTTTGTCGAAGCTGGACGTGGCTGCTGGTATTACTTCAACGCAGCAGGTCAAGCAGTGACTGGACAACAGGTCATCAATGGCAAACAGCTTTACTTTGACGGTTCAGGTCGTCAAGTGAAAGGACGTTATGTTTATGTTGGTGGCAAACGCCTCTTCTGCGATGCTAAAACTGGTGAATTGAGACAGCGTCGCTAATTACTATGTACTTTAAAAATCTAGAGCTAATTTTTCCTTTTCCTATCTAAATTATTATTATTTTCCTATCATAACTCTAGGTGATTAAATAGATGAAAAAACCAGCGTTTGCTGGTTTTTTTTGAGTTGTTTTAGAGAAACTGTCAGTGTACACCCAGATGCTTTTTCACACTTAAATCCTAATAATTTTGTCCCTCTCATATTCGCAAGGAGGAGCTATAGCCGTGTTATAATGGGTATTATATTTGCATGTAGGAAAAAAGAGTTAGAGGTAGTTATGGGGAACCATCTTCGTTAAGCTCTAGGTGTAACTGACTTCTTAAAGGAGAGAAATTATGGTTATCTTGGCTTGGATTATCATTGTCATATTATTTCTTTTAATTTCGAATTATTACTTTTATAAAACAGACTTCAGAAAACGAAAATACCCATTACTCTATGCCATTATTGAAACCATAGCTGATTTGTTCACTAGGTAATATCTCTAACCCAAGCCTTTATTTCATCTTAGAAATGAAGGTTTTTTTATTTAAAAATAAATTAATATTGTAGGATGATTCTATCGTCTAAAAAAGTCTAAATCCTAACGATTTTAGTTGGTTTTATGTTATCCTTAGTGCATTTGTTCACAAGGGGCATTTATTAGGCAGATTATTAAAGGACGTTTTCTGAGAAAACGAAGGTAGATACATTAAGCTGACATTATAGTTGTGTAATTGTATTCCCTTGTCAAATAGCTTATGATAGAAGTAATATAAGGGAAAAAGGTAAATATTATGGAACAAAAAGTACGCTTTAAAATGCATAAAGTGAAGAAGAATTGGGTGACTATTGGGGTGACAGCACTCTCAATGGTTACTGTTGCTGGTGGAACTTTGTTGGCGGATCAACAGGTTCAGGCCGATGAGCAAAATCCTGCGAATCAGTCGGGTGATAGCAGTCAGAATCTGCTTCAAGAAACGCCAGCTACAACTAATGATGCAGCAACTACAGTAGCACCAACTATCTCAGCAGATGCTAATACTGCGAGCGTGGCTATTCCTGTCGCAGATGCGACTAGCACGACAACCGATGTTACAGATAGGGCAGCGGCACCTGCTGCAAACGCAGCGACAGTGGAAACTAACTCAGGTCAAGCATCACCAAGTACAAATGTGCAAGCAGCTGCAGCTGATACGAGTGCCACAACAACTGATACAAATACAAATACTAACGCTGCAGTAACTGGAACGGATCGTGCAACAGCTACTACAGACCGTGCAGCAACAACTGATACGGCAAATACAGAAGCTCGTACACGTAGCCGTCGTGCCTTGGCAGAAACTCGTGAAGCCAACACAAACACAGCGACTGGTATCCAATGGATTAACGGCAAACAATACTATGTCAATAGTGACGGTAGTGTGCGTAAGAACTTCGTCTTTGAGCAAGATGGTAAGTCATATTATTTTGATGCTGAAACAGGGGCTCTTGCGACCAAGTCACAGGATGAATTTTCAACTAAACCTATCAAGGCGACCGTAGATTTTTCATCTGGAAATCAGCTCTACAAAAACGATAACAAATCTTTGGACCAACTGGACACCTTCATCACAGCAGATGCTTGGTACCGTCCAAAGAGTATTCTCAAGGATGGTAAGACTTGGACAGCTTCAACTGAAGCGGACAAACGTCCACTCTTGATGGTTTGGTGGCCTGACAAATCGACTCAGGTTAACTACCTAAACTACATGCAAAATCAAGGTCTTGGTGCAGGATCATTTTCAACCAACTCTAGCCAGGAAAGTCTAAATCTAGCTGCTAAAGCGGTTCAGACTAAGATTGAAGAACGTATTGCGCGTGAAGGCAATACCAACTGGTTGCGTACAAGTATTGATCAGTTTATCAAGACTCAGCCTGGTTGGAATAGTAGCACTGAAAATAGTTCATACGACCATTTGCAAGGTGGACAGTTGCTCTTTAACAACAGTAAGGGTGATACTGGTAACCGTACTAGCTACGCCAACTCTGATTATCGTCTACTTAACCGCACACCTACTAACCAGACGGGTACACGTAAGTACTTCAAGGACAATTCTATCGGTGGTCTTGAGTTCTTGCTTGCCAACGATATTGATAACTCAAACCCAGCTGTTCAGGCGGAGCAACTTAACTGGCTCCACTTCATGATGAATATCGGAAGTATCATGGCCAATGACCCAACTGCTAACTTTGACGGTTTGCGTGTCGATGCCTTGGACAATGTGGATGCTGACCTTCTCCAAATCGCTTCTGATTACTTCAAAGTAGCCTATGGTGTTGACAAGTCTGAAGCCAATGCGATCAAACACTTGTCATACTTGGAAGCTTGGTCTGCCAACGACCCATATTACAACAAGGACAATAAGGGGGCACAACTGCCGATTGATAATGCCCTTCGTAATGCTCTTACCAACCTTTTGATGCGTGATAAAAATACACGTATGCAGCTTGGGGACATGACTGCTTTTATGAATAGTAGTTTGAATCCACGTGGTGCTAACGATAAGAACGGTGAACGTATGGCCAACTATATTTTCACCCGTGCCCACGATACGGAAGCGCAAACCATTATCCAACGTATCATTCGTGATCGTATCAATCCAAATCTGTTTGGTTACAATTTCACCCGTGATGAAATCAAGAAGGCCTTCGAGATTTACAATGAGGATATTGATAAGGCTCATAAAACTTATGCGTCTTACAACTTGCCATCTGTCTATGCCCTCATGTTGACCAACAAGGACTCTGTAACACGTGTTTATTACGGTGACCTCTACCGTGAGGATGGTCACTACATGGCGAAAAAGACGCCTTACTTTGATGCTATCGACACCCTCTTGCGTGCCCGTATCAAGTATGTAGCTGGTGGTCAAGACATGGAAGTGAAGAAAGTCGGAAATGACGGCCTCTTGACATCAGTTCGTTATGGTAAAGGTGCCAATAACAGAACTGATTGGGGAACTGCTGAAACCCGTACGCAAGGGATGGGTGTCATCATGACCAACAACTATGATTTCCGATTGGGTAGCAATGAAACCGTAACGATGAACATGGGTAGAGCTCACCGTAATCAGCTTTATCGCCCATTACTTTTGACAACAAAAGATGGTATAGCAACCTACCTCAACGATTCTGATGTGCCTAAAAACCTTCTTAAACGTACCGACTGGAATGGGAACTTGACCTTCAATGCCAACGATATTTTTGGTGTGGAAAATGTGCAAGTATCAGGTTACCTCGGTGTCTGGGTACCAGTCGGGGCTAAGGCTAACCAAGACGCACGTACACAGCCAAGTAACCGTGCCAATAGAGATGGTCAAGTTTACAAGTCTTCAGCAGCCCTTGATTCGCAAGTCATGTATGAAGCCTTCTCAAACTTCCAAGCTTTTGCGGACGATCAGCCAGAACTCTATATGAACCGTGTCTTGGCTAAGAACACTAATTTGCTCAAAGCTTGGGGTGTTACGTCTGTTGGACTTCCACCACAGTACGTTTCAAGTAAGGATGGTACCTTCCTTGATTCAACAATTGACAATGGTTATGCCTTTGATGACCGTTATGACATGGCCTTGAGTCAAAATAACAAGTATGGCTCACTTGAGGACCTCCTTAATGTCCTTCGTGCTCTCCACAAAGATGGTATTCAAGCCATTGCTGACTGGGTGCCAGACCAAATTTATAACCTTCCAGGAAAAGAAGTAGTTAATGCCACACGTGTTAACGGCTACGGTTATCACCAACAAGGTTATCAAATTGTGGACCAAGCCTATGTGGCAAATACCCGCACAGATGGCACAGACTATCAAGGCAAGTACGGTGGTGCCTTCCTTGATGAGCTGAAAGCTAAGTACCCATCTATTTTCAACCGTGTGCAAATCTCAAATGGTAAGCAATTGCCTACGAATGAAAAGATTACCAAATGGTCTGCTAAGTACTTCAACGGAACTAACATCCTTGGACGAGGCATCAACTTTGTCCTTCGTGATGACAAGACCAACCAGTACTTTAATACTTCAGCCAACGGCCAACTCTTGCCAACACCACTTCGTGACACAGGTGCCATTACAAGCACTCAAGTCTTCCAACGTCGTGGACAAGATGTTTACTTCCTTCGTGATAACCAAGCCGTTAAGAATGAATTTGTTCAAGACGGTAATGGTAACTGGTATTACTTCGGTGCTGACGGTAAGATGACCAAGGGTGCCCAAAACATCAATAGCAAGGATTACTATTTCTTTGACAATGGTATCCAATTGCGTAATGCTCTTCGTCGTGCTAGCAACGGCTATACTTACTATTACGGTCTAGACGGTGCTATGGTTAAGAATGCCTTCGTTGATTTTGATGACAAACGTAAGCAAGTCCGTGCCTTTACAACACAAGGAACCATGGTAGTGGGTAACCTTCATTGGAGTGGTCACCATTTCTACTTTGACCGTGAAACTGGTCTTCAGGCTAAGGATCGGATTGTCCGTACTGATGATGGCAAATTGCATTACTATGCTGCCCAAACAGGTGATATGGGACGCAATGTCTTTGCGACAGATAGTAGCACTGGTAAACGTTATTACTTCGATGCTGATGGTAACACTGTGACTGGTTCACGTGTCATTGACGGTAAGACTTATTACTTTAATCAAGATGGTAGTGTCGGTACGGCCTACAGCAACCGAGCTGATTCTATTATCTTTGAAAATGGTAAGGCTCGCTACATCACACCAGCAGGTGAAATCGGACGTAGCATCTTTGTCTATAACCCAGCAACTAAGTCATGGAACTACTTTGATAAAGAAGGTAACCGTGTCACTGGACGTCAATACATTGATGGTCACCTCTATTACTTCAAGGAAGATGGTAGCCAAGCTAAGGGCGAAATTATCGAAGAAAATGGCATCAAATATTATTATGAGCCAGAATCAGGTATTCTTGCTAGCGGACGCTACCTCCAAGTAGGTGATGACCAGTGGATGTACTTCAAACAAGACGGTTCACTGGCAATCGGCCAAGTTCGTGCTGATCATGGATACCTTAAGTACTTTGATAAAAATGGTATCCAAGTCAAGGGTAAAACCATTGTTGAAGATGGTAAGACTTATTACTATGATGCCCACAGTGGAGCTCTTGTCACAAGCAGCTTTGCTGAGATTGCACCAAACCAATGGTCTTACTTCAATACTGATGGCCAAGCCCTTAAAGGCAAGTGGACTATCAATGGCAAGGAATACTACTTTGACCAAAATGGTATCCAATACAAGGGCAAAGCCGTTAAGGTCGGTAGTCGTTACAAGTACTATGACGAAAACGACGGTCAACCTGTAACCAACCGCTTTGCTCAAATCGAGCCAAACGTTTGGGCTTATTTCGGAGCTGATGGCTATGCCGTAACAGGCGAACAAGTCATCAATGGCCAACACCTTTACTTTGACCAATCAGGTCGCCAAGTTAAAGGTGCCTACGTCACAGTCAACGGCCAACGCCGTTACTACGATGCCAACACCGGCGAATATATCCCAGGAAGATAAGCAGTAGTAGCCCGTGTGAATGGCCAGAGAACACACAGTCGAGAATGAGGGAAAATTCTCAAGAAGAAAGATCGTGAAAACGGTCTTTTTTTGTACTCCTATTTCGATTTTCTTCGAAATAGTCTTGACAGTGCTTTAGGAAAAGCGTATAATCTATTTCGAAAAATATAGAAATAGGTGTTCTTACCAATATAGCATTCCTATCCCGTCTCAATGAAAGAATAAATCAAATGGAAACATTCCTTTTTATGACAATTCTTGCCATGTTAGTTATCGCCATCATAAGTTTTATCGTTCTGAAGAAAAAATGGCAATTTTCAATCAAGCTCTTTTTAGTAGGTCTGATTGGTTTTGCCTTACCTGTCATGATGATTGAAGGACCTATCAATGCTGTGGTTTTTTCTGGCTTTGTCCACTCTTCTAAATGGTTGACCATTATTTATGGAGGACTTATGGCTGGCCTTGTCGAAGAAACAACACGTTATGTGGTGTTTAAGGTCCTTGCTAAGAAAAGAAGTTTGATGACATCTGATATTGTTGCCTACGGTTTTGGACATGGACTTAGTGAATTTATTTTGCTTGGAGTGATGGGGTTACTCACTTACATCATTGTTTTACAGGCCATCCATTCAGGTCAGACCAGTCAATTGCCGTCACTTCTTGTGAGTCAGGTCAACCAACTAACTGGATTTGCAGTTGTTATGTCTCTTTTTGAAAGATTAGTTGCATTGCTACTACAAGTCTTGCTTACAGCTTGGGATTTTTTAGCAGTCACTAAGCATAAGCTTTCATTCTATTTATGGGCGATATTACTTCATGCTACCATCGATTTTTTGGCAGGTGCTTATCAACAAGGGATAGTCAGAAATATCTTATTAATCGAAGTCATGTTAGCTATTTATGTGCTAGGTGTCGGACTTGTGACACGCCAAATTTGGAAAAAGGAGGAAACTCATGGGCTTATCTGAAACCTTAAAAGCCATCTCTGCCCCCGTGAGGAGAGAAATTTTAGACTATCTAAAGTCTGGGCCCAAGTCAGCAGGTGAAATTAGCCAGCAGTTTGACTTGGCTCCCGCAACAGTTTCTCATCATTTGTCTACCTTGAGAAAAGCAGGACTTATTGAAGAAGAAAAGCAGAAGAATTTTATTTACTATAGTTTGAACTTAACCGTTTTTGAAGAAATTTTAACGTGGATTCAGTCACTTGGAGGAAAAGAAGATGAAAAATAATATGCAAAGAGTCATTGGCAATCTAGTAATACTCACACCGGTTATTGTCGGACTAGTCTTTTACAATCAACTCCCAAATCGGGTGGCTATCCACTTTAATGTGGAAGAACAAGCCAATGGTTTTATGAATCGCAATCTAGCAATAGTTGTCCTTCCTTTTATTGCTCTTGCCATTTATAATCTCTTATTTTCATATTTTAAACAAATAACCATTTCATTCTTAAAAGAGTTTATGTTATGGCTTATTCCGATTTCTGCAGTTATCATTCAAGGTCTCGTATTGACTGTTGCCATGGGCGGACATGTCCAAGTTCGATTGACTGTCATTTGGTTAGTAGCACTCATTTTTCTAGTAATAGGAAATTATCTTCCTAAAAGTATTGGTCTAGCTACTAAAAATCACAGTGAGAGCAGTAACTCAGTAGCGAGAAAGTTAGGTTACCTAATGGTTGCGATGAGTCTTGTCCTACTAATCAGCCTATACTTTAACCCCTATATTACAATTATTATTTTAGGTGTTTTTGTTGTTCTCATCTGGAGTGTCTTGTTACCCAATTTTCGCAGTTTAAGAAAGTAATCGTTTGCTTACTTCTTTTTGTCTGTTGGTGCTAAATTTGGATTATTTGTGGCAGAAGGATATTTTTGTTCTTGAATTTGATATGCTAGATGTGTATAATGATGTCACAGCGAACTATTAAAAGAGGTCGTTGCTCATGACAACACAAACAATTAACCAATTTAATTCACTTGCTCGACCTAATCTTGCTACAGGTTATAGGAGGTAATCTAGATGACAAAAAGTAACAACAACCAAATTACGGATATCTTAAACAATATCTACAATCTTATTATAAATCCAGAAACAACTGAAAATGAGAGAGAGTTGCTCGTAACGTTTAAAAATGAAATAGAAGTTGGAAAGAAGGATAATGACGAACTTCTAGCAGAATTATGTAGAGCTATTCAGGCTCTAGCAGTCAGCAATCTTTCTAAAGGGATTTCTCTGAGTTCTGGAGTGAGTGACTTGAGTAAGACGCTCACAGAATTCCAAGAAAAATCAGAGCGTAACATTAATCTAGCAAGAGGATTAACATCACTCGGCAGTTTGTCTTTTAAATGATTTATCTGCTTGTGATGATTAGTAAAATGACCAAAAAGATCAACTGAATTCAACCTGCTAAGTTGGATTTAGTTGATCTTTTATTGTTCTTATCTTGAGTATCTTGTTACCCAATTTTCGCTATTTAAGAAAATAAAGAGGAGTAATCGACTGATTACTTCTTTTTGTCTCCCAAAAACATCTTGCTAAAACCAGTGTTCTAATGATATAATACAAGTGTATTAATCTAATTTTCTAAGGAGTATCTATGAAAAAGCGTAAGAAAATTATTCTTAGTTCCATAACGGGAGCCTTGGCCTTGGCTCTTGCAGGAGGTGGTTTTTGGGCCTATAAAACCTTTGTCCCTCAAGAGACACCGATTGACAAGAATGCTACGGTAGCCTCAAATTTTTACCAAGCTGTTAACAAGGACTGGCTGCTAAAAACCAAAATTCCTGCTGATTCTCCAAGCATTGATAATTTTTATACTTTAGATGAAGATATCAAAGGAAAGCTAAAGAAGGATATCAAAAATTTAGGGGAGGGCAAGGAAACGTCAGATATTACAGGGATGTCTGAGTTTATCACTTTCTACAAGGCTGCTAGTGATTACAAGCAGCGTGAGAAGGATGGCCTTGAACCTCTCAAACCTTATCTAAAAGAAATTGAGGATATCAAGGATCTGAATGATTTGGCCAGTAAATCTGCTAGCTTGACTGATAAAGGGATTCCTCTTCCATTTGGTTATGACGTAGGAACTAACGCAGAGAATACCAGCCAAAAACAAATCCAATTGAGTCCTCCAAGTATTTTATTGCCAGATGTGTCTATTTATAAAGACGAGGCCAGCAAGAAACAATATTTGACTCCAATCGAGACAGCCACGCAAAAAGCCTTGGAAATGCTTGGATATAGTGAAAAAAATAGTAAACGCATTGTCAAAGAAGCACTGGAGTTCGACGAAATAATTGCTAAGTACAGTCTCAGTAATGAAGAGATGTCTGAGAGTAAGAATTTGGTTCATCCTAAAACGGCAGAAGAGATTAATGCCTACTCTGGTTCCTTCAAATTATATGATGTCATCAAAGGCATTATGGGACGTGATTTAGAAACCATCAATGTCCCTAATACCAAGTATTTTGAGAATTATAGTAAGGTCGTTAATCAGGACAATTTTTCTAAAATCAAATCATGGATGTTGGTGCAAGAAGCTATGGCAGCGTCAAATTCTCTGACAGAAGATTATCGCTTGAATTTTGAATCGATTAGCATGGCTATTATGGGCACACAGAAGCCAGTTTCTAAGGAAGATTCGGTTTACGAGATGAGTGTCCATCTGTTTAGTGATGTCATGAGTGTCTATTATGGACGTAAATACTTTGGTGAGGAAGCAAAGACTGATGTGACAGGCATGATTGATAGAATCAAAAATGTCTATCGTGGCCGTCTCCAAAAGAATAATTGGTTGACGGAAGGCACACGCAACAAGGCTATCGAAAAGTTGGATAAAATGAAGGTTTTCGTAGGTTATCAGGAAGATGTCGATCCTGGTACTAAGGAACTACATCTTGACCCAAACAAGTCCTTCTTTGAACTGTCAGAAGACATTGCCCAGTTCGGAAAACGTTATACCATTGATCATTTTGATGAGCCTATTGATAAGAATAAATGGTCTGGATCAGCTTTTGATATCAATGCCTATTACAACCCAGAAAGCAATAGTATCAACTTCCCGGCTGGTATTTTGCAAGCGCCGTTTTATGACAAGAACCAAAGTACTGAAAAGAACTATGGTGGTATCGGTGTCGTGATTGGACATGAAATTACCCATGCCTTTGACTCCAATGGTGCCGACTATGATGAGAACGGCGACATGCACAATTGGTGGACAAAAGCTGATAGCAAAGCTTTTGACAAGAGAATCAAAGCCTTTGAAGACCAGTGGAATGGTTTGGAAATTTACGGGACTAAGGTAAATGGAAAACTCACAGTCACTGAGAATGTCGCAGATGCTGGCGGTCTCTCATCCACACTACAAGTTCTCAAAACAGATATGACAAAACCTAACCTCAAGGATTACTTTGAGAACTACGCAGATATCTGGAAACAAAAGGCCAGCCTACAGTACAATAAATATACCATGGTACAAGACGTCCACGCACCAAATGAGTTGCGTGTAAACCAACAACTTAAAAACCTTCCTGAGTTTTATGAGGCCTACCCTCAGATTAAGGAAGGAGACGCCATGTATCTAGCACCAAGCAAACGCATTAGTTTGTGGTAAGATGTGTTGATATTTTGTAAATCAACAAGAAGAGAATTTGGAATGGAAACATCCCAGGTTCTCTTTTTATGTTGTCACTTTGGAGAATCATTTTCTAGTGTTATAATGTTACTATTAAGGAAAGGATTCAAGAATGATGCATAAAAGGAATCTGATAGAAGATAATAAAAGAGGTGAGAATCAGAGCTTTCTCTACTTCCTACACGAGGAGAAAAAATTTGACGTAAAAGCACTTGATGATTTGTGTCACTACATCATAGAACTGGATACAATCAGTCTCGAGGAGCTGAGAGATATCCATTATATTGAAAATCAAATACTACGCCATCTCGTGTATCATTTTGATGATAATGATCTAAGTAAGATTTCAAATCTCCCTTTTGAGTATTGGGAGTATATAGAGCCCTTTGAACGTTTGGTGGCATGTTTGTATGAGGGTGATGGTGAGGAAGAATAGTTGTTCTTATATTAGTTTTAACTTAGTAGACCATCAGTAAAGGAGTATAGATGAAACATCGTATTGCAATTTTGTCAGATATTCATGGGAATACAACAGCTCTTGAAGCAGTTATTAAGGATGCACAAGAGTTGGGTGCAACAGAATATTGGTTAATGGGGGATATTATATTACCTGGACCAGGAAGAAATGAACTCTTTGAGCTTCTGTCTTCTATCCCGATAACAGCTACCGTTCGAGGAAATTGGGATGATTGTGTTTTGGAGGCTTTAGATGGGGAATATGGTCTGGAGAATCCACAAGAAGTTCAGCTCTTGCGACTTACCCAGTACTTGATGGAAGAATTGGATACTGAATATGTTGATTGGATACGTTCTCTGCCTCTGGTTTTGAAGAAGGAAATCAATGGGATTCGTTTTTCTTTGACGCATCACTTACCGGAGAAGAACTACGGAGGTGAGTTACGTCCAGCTAATGATACCAGTCATTTTGATCAGTTATTAGATGATCAAACAGATATGGCGATTTACGGTCATGTGCATAAGCAATTGCTTCGTTATGGTAGTAAGGGGCAACAGATTCTTAATCCTGGTACGATTGGGATGCCCTATTTTGATTGGTCACCCCTGCAAAATCATAGGGCTCAGTATGCCATAATCGATGTCGAAGAAGATGGTGTTACTAATCTCCAATTTCGAAAGATTGCCTATGCTTATGAAGCAGAGTTGCAGTTAGCCAAAGACAAACAGTTGCCTTATATCGAGCTTTATCAAGAATTACGAAGAAATGACAATTATCCAGGCCATAATAAAAACTTGCTCGAGCGTTTAAATCAACAGTATGGCTATGCTAAAGATGTCAAGAAATATTTTGACTTGAAGTAGATTGATGATAGAGATTTTGCCGGTAGCCTTACTAGGTTTTAGACAAAAAGAAAACACCAGAAAAAATGATTTCTGGTGTTTTTGAATACATTTTGGCAAAAATGAGGTATTTTTAAATGCTTACAGTTGTTAGTTTGATATTAATCCTTTTTCTCTGTAGCTACGCCATTTTCGTCAATAATATAGGTTTTTCCATCTTTTTCAAGCGTAGTGTTAGTGGTAATTGGAGAACCTTTTGAGTATGGACTAACTGATATCGGCATTTCAAAATGATAAAGTTTACCATCAAACTCTGCCCATTCGCCACTAAAAGGAGTAGTCATATAAATTTCAGGGTTGAAATAATAAAGCCTATTATCTTCTAACCGAATGACACCTGTTTTTACAACTCCATTTTCATCAGAGATACAGAAACCATTCCAAGAGGTCGAGGTGTCTGTAGCTGTATTCCTTAGAAGTCGTCCTTTAGGGCCCAAAAGATAGGTCTTTTCATTGATAGTTTTTAGATATGTTCGGTCTTCAGCTCCCCATGGTGGGCTAATATAGTAGGTTTCATTATTGTGATTAACCCACCCGAACTGTAGATGACCGTCCTTATCAGCATAATAGTATTTGTAGTTGCCGTCAATATCATTAGCAAGCATACTACCGTCTTTTTTGAAGAAATAATCGAAACCACCTATCTTGTATGTATCATTTCGAACTTGGTAGCCATCTTCTTTAAAATAAACACGTTTACCGTCAATAGTTGCCCAACCAAATATCTGGCTTCCATCCTCGCCAAAATAAGTATATTTTTTAGAAAAGTAATCGCCTGTTTCATGGAATTTATTTACGAACATAGCACCAGTATCGTTATCGAAGAAATAGTACTTTCCATCAAGCAGAAGTCGTTTTCCTTTGGCTTGTTTTCCAGTTGGATCAAAGTAGTATTTTTGATGATTAATAATTTGAAGTCCAGTGGCTAACTGTCCATTTTCTTTAATATAAGCCCAATCACCATCTTTATCTTGAATAAATTGTCCAGGTTTGTTCATCGTTACATAACCATTTTGGTCAATGACATAACGAATACCATTAAGTTCAAGTGTTCGGTTAGTCCACATAGCTCCGCTGTCTCTATCGAAATAATGTGTTTGACCGTCAATTTCGACAAGTCGTCCCTTAGCTTGTTTGCCCTCTTTATCAAAGTATAGAGTGACATTATCTATTGAATGGAGTCCGGTGACAGCTTTTCCCTCGTTATCAAAGTAGTACCAATTCCATGCATCATCGTGTTCGAAACGATTTGTTAGTTTAGTTTCGGTCGCTACTCCTTTATCATCAATGAGGTAGGCTTTTTTATTGTAAACTAAGGTCTTGGAAACTGTAAGAGGGGAAGTTTCGGAAAGCGAACTTGTTCTATTGAAAGCATAGAATTTATTGTCACTTTGAATTACAGTTTCTTCAATCTTGGTTAAATCTGTGTTTTCTGGAAGTAGATGTCCGATGTAAAAATCATTGTTTTCATCAAGATAGTATAGATTACCAAAATCATCATCAATAATACGTTTAATCTTATCGGTCTTTGTTCGTACTCCGTGGTTAATAATGTCTACTTCTTCTCTGACGGTATAGGTTCGGCTTCTTCCAGATTTGTAAGTTCTGTTTATGCTAGGTTCTAAGTGGTATAGCTTACCATCAATCGTTTTCCATGTAGGTGTTGTAACTGTAACCATTTGGGGGATATATCTTTCATGGTAAATATCTCCTTTATTTTCAAAATAATAGAGTTTACCATTATTTGCAGTGCTAACACCAGTAAGTACCCTCCCATCCTTATCTGTACCTACGATGCCATGGTAGTAAGTATAATCATCCATATACTGACGTACGAGTAAAGGTCCGAGATAGTTTTTCAGAAGTTTACCTTCAAAATAATAATAATCCTTGCCACCTTTTGTGACAATAGCAGTGACTGCTGAACCAGAATTTGAAAAATAGTAGTCATCACCATTAATATGATGTTCTCCGGTTAGTACTTGACCAAATTTATTGGAGCGATAACTAGTATTTAAAGTTCCAGCAAAGACACGTAATGACTGAATATAAAAGGCATCTTTTACCAATTTTCCATGATTATCAAAGAGGTAGTCTTGTCCTTTGAAGGTAGTAAGAGCATTTTCAACTCGACCAGTATGATCAAAATAATAAAGTTGATCGCCAACTCGATGCCATCCATAGTAACGTCGACCATCAGAACCATAATAGATGTTATACGTTTTTGCAAATGGTTCCCATCTTCTGATTTCAATAGACCAAGTATGCCAATAGTTGGTTTTTACAGCACCTGAATAGTGACTAAAATAGTAATGGAAGCCGTCTATGATTCTTTCGCCATCTTTCGCTTGACGACCTTCTTCATCAAAGTAAAGAGTTACTCCATCTACATTTTGCCATCCTCTTAGTTTCTCTCCTGTTGCGGTGTAATAATACCAGTTCCCTGAGGAATCCTCTTGGAAATGGCCACCAGAAACAAGTGGAAGTTGTGGAAGTTTCTGCTCAGTTTCAATCAAAAGTCCATTAGCTTCTGCGTGGTAAGTTTTTCCATTAATAGTGATGTCGGTATTTATAACCTTATGACCACTATCCTTATCAAAGTAATAGGGTTCGATACCTATTGTAACGATTTCACCCTTGGCCTGAACACCGTCTGGGTAGAAATACATGTCGAAGCCATCTATAGTCTGTTCGCCTGTTAGAAGTTTCCCTTCTTTATCACTATAGTACCAGTTGCCGTCGTCATCCGACCAAAAACGGTCACGAACCAATTGGCCAGTATCTTTTTGAAAATAATAGGAATTTCCATCTAGGATGACAAAGGCATCTTTAGCTTGAACACCATTAGGGTAAAAGTAGAGTGGAAAATTGTCAATAACTTGGCTACCAGTAAGTGCTTTCCCATCGTGGCCTAAATAGTACCAATTTCCATTCTTATCAGATGCAAAAGCATTACGGGTAAGTCGTCCACTATCTTTCTCAAAGTGATATGTTGCTCCATTAACATGACGGGTGTCTCCTTTGACTTGCTTACCATCGGCATCGAAGTAGACATTCACATTATCAATATTTTGCATACCAGTAAGTGCTTTCCCATCCTTAATATAGTACCAGTTGCCCTGATCATCGCTAGTGTAATGACCGCCGGATATTACGGGACTTTCTTCTACTTCATGGGCTGTATTTGTTTCAGAATGTGATGTTTCAGAGCTTACGACTTCACTGCTAGTAACAGTAGAGACTTCCGAACGAAGAGCTTGTTGAGAGTTAATTTCAGAAGTACTTGTTTCTGGAACAGTTGCTTCAGTGGTACTTAGGTCAGATTCAGTAGAAGTAGTTTCAGTGATGTTTTCTCTTGTATTGGGGGCGTCGAAAGATTTGTTTTCTTCTGGTTTAGTAATAACTTCATTAGTTGACGAGCTTACGACATCAATTGCGTTTTCTTGGATGCTGTTTTCAACAGTTGGTTCTGAGGTGGGGTGAGTCTGTTCAGCTGCGGACACATAGCCCAAGCTTGCAAAACTAAGTCCTAGAGCTAGACCAGTTACTGCAATGGTTACCCATTGCTTTTTTACTTTGTGAAGTTTAAAGTATACTTTCTTTTCCATGATAATGCTCCTTTCATTAAACTGAACAATGTTAGCAAGGATATGGTTAACTCATGAGTAAAATTAAGTTAGTATTATAGTTCTATTGCTTACATATCAAGTTTATCATCACATTTTAATAAAATCAAAGAATTGTGTAAGCGTTTTTATTTTTTGTATAAACTCTTTCCAACTCTACTCTAAACAAAACTGATAGTATATGAATGATAAACTTTCATTAAAGAGAGTTAATGATGTATTTGCTTTAAGTTAGCAGCGGATAGATCCTTGAGTAGGGTATTTTTGATATTCATAATATGCTATTCACTGATTTTAGAACGCCACCAAAAAAGCCACTGGCATATAAAACCAATGGCTTTTAACAATCTATTTCTTCTTCCCTAGTACAAAATAGCGGCTAGGGATTTGTTGTGTCAAACTGACAGCGATGGCGATGGTAAAGGAGGCCAGGAAACAAGCTCGTAGGAAGCTGAGGCCGAGGTCTGCATTTCCAATCAAGAGGAAGTAGACCGCACGGTAGAAGCTCATCCCTGGGATGAGTGGGAACATGCTTGAGGCTAGGAAGACTGTAGCTGGACATCTACGGTAGTGGGCCAAAAAGCGTGAGGTGATAGTGACTAATAGGGCTGGGAAGAGGATGGCGAGGACCTCGTGATGGGTATTATTCCAAATCAAGAGGTAGAGGAGCCATGAGCCGGCACCTAGGGTCCCAAGGTCTAAGAAGTATTTCTTAGGCACTCGGTAAAGCACGGAGAAGGCTGCTGTCCCTAGTCCTGCCATGAAGGTCTGAATCGAGACCCCCAGCCATGAGGTTGACGGTGTTGAGAACATGCCTGATAACTGTTCCGCAAAGGGAAGAATGGAAATCATGGCAAGAACACCGACAGAGATAGATAGACAAGTGGAGACCCCTGACAACATCAGGGCTAGACCGCTATAGTAGTTGTTCTGGGTGAATTCTCGAATGGCATTTACAAAGTAAGCCCCAGGAATCAAAATCATCAAGGTGCCCAGAATAATCACGCTACGATGTTGCCCGATACCCAAATAATAGAGAATGTTAGCTGATAAAGCGGCAATGGCACTAGAAAGGATAATCTGCAAGAAACTGGTATGAATAAAACGGGAAAAGAGTTGCATGCCAATCCCTACAAAAACTCCCGATATAGCCGCAGCAGTCCCATCAATCCAGCTACTTCCAAGGGCTAGCGAGAAGCTCCCTGCACCAATGACACAGGCTATAATATCCTCTAAAGGACGATAGAAAGTCTTCTGCTCAATGGTTTTCAGCTTTTGGAAAATGCTAGATACAGGCTGATTTGGCTGTTCTGCCAGTTCTCGAGACAGGCGGTTTACTTCCTCTAGTTTACCTAGATGGATAGACGGGACTGAGGTAGCTAGGACACGAGACTCTTTAAGACCTGAGCGGTTGAGTCCAGAAATCATGACTCCTCGATTGACCACATAAGTGGAGAAGTCTCTGATACCAAGAGACTTGGCCATGTGTCCCATGGTGTCTTCGATACGGTAAATCTCGGCACCGCTCTCCATAAGGACACGGCCTGCCTGAAGGACGGCATCCATTTCATTTTTGGTTTCTATTTCTGTCTCTCTTGGAAAATCGATGGTCATTTGAACCTCCTTATCGCTTAATTCGTCATTCCATTATAAGGCTTGAATGGTGGTTTTTCAATAGCTTTGACGACTAAAATAGAACTTTCTATGAGATTTTTCTTCTACTTAATGATTGGGGGCAGGAAAATGGAGGGCTTGCCTTTTGCCTTGCTATTGGTAGAGGCAAATGCTACAATTAAATTATAAAATGTATGCGTTTACATATTTTTACGATACCTTTCCTAAAAAGCCTTGCAGTCCTTTATTTATAGGGGGCTTAGCAATTAAAGAAGGGAACAAATGTAAGTGCAAATAGATGATACCTTTGAAAAGGAGACAATTCCATGAAAAAAATTATCAATAAACCTGAAAATGTTGTGACAGAGATGCTAGATGGTTTGGCTTATGTTCACAGTGATTTGGTGCATCGTGTTGACGGCTTTGACATCATTGTAAGAAATGAGCAGGCTGCTGGTCAAGTTGGTCTCATTTCTGGTGGCGGAAGTGGTCATGAGCCAGCTCACGCTGGTTTTGTAGGTGATGGTATGCTTTCAGCAGCCATCGCAGGTGCAGTATTTACGTCACCAACGCCTGATCAAATTTTGGAAGCTATCAAGGAAGCAGATCAAGGGGCTGGTGTCTTCATGGTTGTTAAAAATTATTCTGGGGACATCATGAATTTTGAGATGGCTCAAGAATTGGCTGAAATGGAAGGTATCGAGGTTGCCAGTGTCGTTGTGGACGACGATATTGCTGTGGAAAATAGCCTCTATACTCAAGGCCGTCGTGGGGTTGCAGGTACCATTTTCGTACATAAGATTCTAGGTCATGCGGCTCGCGAAGGTAAGTCTCTGGCTGAAATCAAAGACTTGGCTGACAAGATTGTTACTAATATCCACACTATTGGTTTGGCCCTTAGCGGTGCGACAGTTCCTGAGGTTGGTAAACCTGGTTTTGTCCTAGCAGAGGATGAAATAGAGTACGGTATTGGTATCCATGGTGAACCAGGCTATCGCAAGGAGTCTATGCAACCTTCTCGCCTGTTAGCAGAAGAATTGACTGGTAAGCTCCTTGAAGCCTTTGAGGCTAAGTCAGGTGAACGCTATGCCCTTCTCATCAATGGTATGGGTGCGACACCACTCATGGAGCAGTATGTCTTTGCTAATGATGTAGCAAGTATTCTTGGAGATGCCGGACTAGATATGGCATATAAAAAATTAGGGAATTACATGACCTCTATTGATATGGCAGGCCTCTCATTGACTCTGATGAAGATTGAAGATGAGGCTTGGCTTGAGGCTTTGGAGAGTCCAGTTAAGACTATTGCTTGGTAGTCTGACGTGAGAACTAGAAATTAGGTATATTATGGATAAAACAGTTGCAGTAAAATGGATGCAAGACTTTGACCAAAAAGTTGAAACAGAAAAAGACCACTTGTCTGAATTAGACGGTCCTATTGGAGATGGTGATCATGGTGCTAACTTGGCGCGTGGTATGGCAGCAGCCATTGAGGCTATTAACAGTACTGAACCCCAAAGTGCAGCAGAAGTTTTTAAGGCGGTTTCAATGGCCTTGATTAGTAAGGTTGGTGGTGCCTCAGGTCCACTTTATGGGTCTGCCTTTATGGGCATGATGAAGGCTGAACAAGCTGGTCAAGATTTGGCAGGAGTGCTTGAGGCAGGTCTCGAGATGATTAAAAAACGTGGTCATGCACAAGCTGGTGAAAAAACCATGGTTGATGTTTGGCATCCGGTTGTTGAAGCTGTCAAACAAGGTCAACTAACCAATGATGTCATTGACCAAGCTGTTCTTTCAACCAAGGAAGTTGCGGCTACAAAGGGGCGTGCCTCTTATGTCGGTGAGCGTTCAATTGGTCACATTGACCCAGGCTCGTATTCGTCTGGCTTACTCTTCAAAGCCTTACTAGAAGCGGAGGAATAGGACATGCCAGAACTTGGAATTGTGATTGTATCCCACTCCGCTGATATTGCTAAAGGTTTGGTGAGTCTGATTCGTGAAGTTGCACCAGATATTCCTTTAACGGCTACAGGCGGTCTTGAAGATGGTGGACTGGGATCTAGTTTTGACCATGTGCAAGTGGCTGTGGATAGTCAGCCTGCTAACCGTCTCTTGGCTTTTTACGACTTGGGCAGTGCTCGTATGAATTTGGAGATGGTTGAAGAATTTTCAGACAAGGAAATCCTTATTCAGCAGGTACCTCTCATTGAGGGGGCCTATGCGGCATCAGCCTTGCTTCAGGCAGGAGCGAGTGAAGTTGAAATCTTATCACAGATAAATGAATTAACCATTCAAAAATAGAATAAAGGAAAACTATGACAAATCAAATTAAGTATAAATGGGCTAGTCTTGGAACTGGTGTTATTGCCAATGAGTTGGCACAGGCTTTAGAGGCTCTAGGTGGTAAACTCTATTCCGTTGCCAATCGCACCTATGATAAGGGTGTTGCCTTCGCTGAAAAATACGGCATTGAAAAGGTTTATCAAGAGATTGATGAAGTGTTTAAAGATCCTGAAGTGGATATTATCTACATTTCAACGCCTCACAATACGCATATCAATTTTCTTCGCAAGGCACTCGCAGCAGGTAAACACGTCCTCTGTGAAAAATCTATCACCTTAAATAGTGAGGAATTGGCAGAAGCTATCCAGCTCGCCGAAGAAAATCATGTCAAACTGGCAGAAGCCATGACTATTTTCCATATGCCTATCTATCGAAAACTATCTGAAATCGTGGAAAGTGGTAAGCTAGGGCCTCTCAAGGTCATCCAGATGAACTTCGGTTCTTACAAAGAATATGACATAACCAACCGCTTTTTCAATCGTAATCTAGCTGGTGGTGCCCTACTTGATATCGGTGTCTATGCCCTATCCTTCGTGCGTTGGTTTATGACCTCACAACCGACAGAGATGGTTTCACAGGTCAAATTAGCTCCGACTGGCGTTGATGAGCAAGCGGGTATTCTCCTTACCAATGCAGAAGGGGAAATGGCAACGGTGACATTGAGTCTTCATGCCAAACAACCTAAACGTGGCACTATCTCTTATGACAAGGGCTATATCGAACTTTACGAGTACCCACGTGGGCAAAAGGCAGTCATCACCTATACAGAAGATGGCTCACAAGAAGTCATCGAGGCCGGAGAAACCGCCAAAGCCCTCCAGTATGAGGTCCTAGACATGGAAGCAGCTGTTGCAGGCGAGGATGATCATACCTACCTCAATTACAGCCGAGATGTCATGGAACTTATGACTCAACTCCGCAAAGATTGGGGCTTGGTCTACCCAGAAGAAGAGTAGCGATTAGATGATAAACAAGACCAGTATAATGTACTGACTACAAAAGATAGACAGTCTCTTAAAAGGATTTAGCCCTGCATAAGATAGGAATAGGTCTATTTAACCGATTCTATATAAATACATTTATGTCAAAGGAGAAAGACATGAGAAATTTTGCAAGTCCGTCACGTTACATTCAAGGTGAAAATGCCTTATTTGAAAATGCAAAAGCCATTTCAGAATTGGGAACTCATCCTGTTTTACTATGTGACTCAGTAGTTTATGATATTGTAGGTAAACGTTTCGAAGAATACCTTGTTCAAAATGGACTCACAGTTGTACCAGTCTTCTTTAATGGAGAAGCATCGGATAATGAAATTAATCGTGTGGTCAGCCTAGCCAAAGAAGAAGGCTGTGATTTAGTTATTGGACTCGGTGGCGGTAAGACTATCGATAGTGCTAAAGCTATTGCAGACCTTCTACAATCGTCAGTTGTTATTGCCCCAACTATCGCATCTACAGATGCTCCAGTTTCAGCTTTGTCTGTTATCTATACTGACGAGGGTGCCTTTGAGCGCTATATCTTCTATTCTAAGAACCCAGAGTTGGTTTTGGTGGATAGTAAAGTGATCTCTCAAGCACCAAAACGTTTGTTAGCATCTGGTATTGCAGATGGCTTAGCAACTTGGGTAGAAGCTCGAGCAGTTATGCAAGCCAACGGAAAAACTATGCTAGGTAAACACCAAACTCTAGCAGGGGTTGCCATTGCTGAACGCTGTGAAGAGATTCTTTTTGCAGATGGTCTACAAGCCATGGCCGCTTGTGAAGCTAAAGTGGTAACGCCTGCCCTGGAAAATATTATTGAAGCTAATACCCTTCTTAGTGGTATTGGATTTGAAAGTGGTGGTTTGGCTGCTGCTCATGCCATCCATAATGGTTTCACAGCTCTCACTGGCGATATTCACCATTTGACTCATGGTGAAAAAGTAGCCTACGGAACTCTTGTGCAATTGTTCTTAGAAAATCGTCCAAAAGAAGTTTTGGATAAATACATTCGCTTCTATCAACAAATTGGCATGCCAACTACTCTTAAAGAAATGCATCTTGAAAATGCAAGCTATGAAGATCTCCTCAAGGTTGGTCAACAAGCAACAATTGAAGGAGAAACTATCCATCAAATGCCATTTGAAGTGAAAGCATCTGATATTGCGCAAGCCATCGTTGCTGTAGATGCTTATGTTCATGGATTAGCCTAAGTAAATTTGGTCTTTTGTAGGGAAAGTGCCACCATTCCCGTATAGGAATATTATCCCCCTCAGGCACTTATCCCAACAGGATAGACAAATTGTTATAGGAAAGGGTTCAGTTCTGTATTAGATAGGACTGAGCCCTTTTTACTATTTAAAAACCAATATTTCCAAAGTCCCTCAAAGCGGTTTAAGAACTTTTGAAAACATAAAACATTTTCAAGAAATCTTGATTTAACAGTCATTTCCCTTGTGTAAGCGTTTCAAAAGGTGTATACTATAAATGAAAAGATAGGAAAAGGAGATGACTAGTGGCTAGTATTACAATAGAAGCGAGCAAGGTAGCTAGAAAGAGTCCTATTCGCGTAGACAGTAGTCTTGTGGGGACAGTTTCTGGAGTGGAAGACGTGAGCGTTTCCCTACCATCGTCAAAAGCTCGTTTGAGTGTCGGAAAATTGGGTTACAAGTCTAACACTATTACGGTGGAGGATGGGCAAATTGTCCGTGTTACTAGCAATTTTCTAAATCGCTTTATAGCGATAGCGCCATTGTTACTTTATCTTGTTGGAGGTCGTTATCTCCCACTTGTTGCTGTCCTATCTACTATAATTTTGCTTTTTAGCTTACCTTTTCTCAAGATAGAAATCGTAGGCTGATTAGAATCGGGAGTGGCTTAGCCCTCTGTTTGATACCTTTAACTCACTTTTTCATAATAATGCTAGGCCACTCCCTTTTCATTGGGAACGGGTCGAGACGAAAGAGTGGGTTATCAAAAAGGGAACTCGATAGAGTTTCCCTTTTTTCTTTCTCCAGCTAAAGTGATTTCGAAAAGACCCCAGTTAGTAAAACGGAGGTCTTTCTTGTTTTAAATCATGAATTACTTACGGTACAATTTGTCGTATTGATAGTAAGGATCGAAGGTCACATTGATACCGAGCTTACGAAGAACATTTTTGTCTTCATCGGTAAGAATGATTGTTGAGTGAGCTTCAGAACCTTTGAGGTTACCAAGTTCCTCCATGGCACGCGCCGCATCCGCATTGTTGGCAGCTGTAATGGCCAAGGCGATAAGGATTTCGTTGGAGTGGAGACGAGGATTACGGCTACCCAGATGGTCAATTTTCAGACCTTGGATAGGTTTAACCACTTCAGGCTCGATAAGTTTAGTATCCTTATCAATACCTGCAGAAGTCTTGATAGCATTAATCAAAGCAGCTGCAGTTGGACCAAAGAGTTCTGAATTCTTACCAGTGACGATTTGACCATTTGGCAATTCGAGGGCAAGAGCAGAACCACCTGTTTCTTCAGCCTTAGTGCGTGCTGCAACAACCACTTGGCGATCTTCAGGAGTAATACCAAGGTCATTCATGAGCAACTCAATCTTCTTGACAGCAGTCTCAGGAACACGTTCATTTTTGAAATCAAGGACGGTTTGATAGTAGCGACGGATGATTTCTTGTTTAGAAGCTTCTTTGGCTGCCTCATCATCCGTAATGGCAAAACCAACCATGTTAACACCCATATCCGTAGGTGAAGCGTAAGGTGACTCACCAAGGATGCGCTCAAGCATACGTTTGAGGACTGGGAAAATCTCGATGTCACGGTTGTAGTTTACCGTAGTTTTGCCATAAGTTTCCAAGTGGAATGGGTCAATCATATTGACATCATCAAGGTCGGCAGTGGCAGCTTCATAGGCCAAGTTGACTGGGTGATGAAGTGGCAAATTCCAAACTGGGAAGGTTTCAAATTTTGCATAACCTGATTTGATGCCATTGATTTGGTCGTGGTACATGTTAGACATACATGTCGCCAATTTACCAGAACCAGGACCAGGAGCAGTAACGACGATAAGGTTACGGCTAGTCTTGATATAGTCATTTTTTCCCATACCTTCAGGAGAAATGATATGGTTCATATCCGTTGGATAGCCCTTGATAGGGTAATGGATGTAAGACGTGATGCCATTTTTTTCCAGTTGGTTACGGAAGGCATCAGCCGCAGGTTGACCTGAATACTGCGTAATAACAACAGAACCCACATAGATATTGAGCTCGTTGAATTTATCAATCAGACGAAGGACCTCTTGGTCGTAGGAAATGCCAAGGTCACCACGAGCCTTAGAGTGCTCGATATTGCTAGCATTGATGGCGATAACCACTTCAACCTGATCTTTAAGCTCTTGAAGGAGCTTGATTTTATTGTCAGGCTCATAACCAGGAAGGACACGAGCAGCGTGGAAATCCTCCAACATTTTACCACCAAACTCCAAGTAGAGTTTCCCGTCAAACTGGTTAATACGCTCCAAAATATGGTCGCGTTGCAGATTCAAATACTGTTCAGAACTAAAAGCTTGTTTCTTCATAAATAAAAATACCTCTGAGGAAAATTATATCAAATGCCTGAGGTAAATGCTATTAGCGAAAGTCGATTTGTTGGAGAAAAAGAGTTTAAAGTCAATCATGATTAGAATATTTAATTTCATAAAGGTTTCACATTTGTCGTCTATAATTAGGATAAGAAAATGAAAGCGTCCTCACCTATCTTTGGTGTAGCTGAGGGCTAATGTCTTAAATGGAGGTGGAAGATGGTTCTCTTACAACAGGCAGTTGCTTATATTTTTCGCAAAAAAACGCGGAATATTATCCTTTTTCTCATTTTGTTTTTGATATTATCTTGCTTGTATTTTTGTTTCTCTCTTATGCAAGTTGGTGGAGGAATGAAAGCACAAATCAGGAAGTCAAGTGGGGCAAGTTTTGCTCTGGTAAGTAAAGAAAGAGGCAGTGCATTTTCCTGGAAAGAGGGGGAAAAGATTAGTCATCTATCTGATGTGATGACAACGATACCTGAATATATAAGCCCAGTACGACTAATCGATAAGAAGATCGTTACAGGAAAACAAACGGTGGAACGTGATGATCTTGATAATGAGGCTAATCAAGCCTTGGGAGCCACTTTTACTAAGGAAACAGGCCAAAGTGTTGATTTTAGGAGTGGTGCTTTTCAACTCCTTAAGGGGAAGCACATATCTGCTAAAGGTCAAATTATGATTCATGAATCGCTTGCTAGGAAAAATAAGCTAAGCGTCGGAGATAAGCTGACCTTGTCCAATTTCCAGATGACTGAAAGTGGAGCTAGGGAAATGGGCTTTGATATCGTTGGTATTTTTTCTGGCAAGAAGGAGGAGACATTTACTGGAATGTCCTCAGATTTAAGTGAAAATCAAGTCTTCCTCCATTATGAGGACTCTAGCCAGCTGCTTAATTTGACTGATAAGTTAGTGACAAAATTATCCTTTGGTATTAAGAATCCAGATAGAATCGACCAAGTCATTAAACAAGTGGAACAATTAGATATCGATTGGTATCGTCTACGTTTGGACCAGGACCGAAAGGCTTTTGACTCCTTGAAGGAATCGTCTCAAGCGCTACAAGAAATAGTCAGAACGATGATGATTAGTTTAATTGTTACAGGAGCAGGTATCCTCTCGTTTTTAATGGCACTATGGACGCGTGAGAGAAATCATGAGATAGGTATTCTTTTAGCAATTGGGAAGAGCAAGGGACGCATTTTTGCTCAATTTCTTATGGAGATATTGTTGGTGTCCCTTATGTCTTTGTTACCAGCCCTTGCTATTGGACGACTACTAAGTCGACTGTTTTTGCAAGAATTTATAGGACAGCAAGGACAGCAGCAGGCTCTTCAGTTATTAGATCAAATTCCTCAGGGACTACCCTTAGGGCTATCTTATCTATGTCTTCTAGTCTTGGTAATATTATCGCTCGGTGTGACAACAGGTCTCATTTGGCGCAAAACTCCAAAAGAAATCTTATCTAATATGAGTTAAGGAGAAAGGAACACTATGTTAGAACTCAAAGATGTTACGTATAGTTATCAAAATAAAAGTGAAGCTATCCTCTCGAAGGTGAATTATCGTTTCGAGAAAGGTAAATTTTATAGTATTATTGGGCAATCTGGAGCGGGAAAATCGACCTTACTTTCCCTTTTGGCAGGTCTTGATTATCCAAAGAAGGGGCAGGTCTTGTTTAATGGAGAAAATATCAAGAAAAAAGGCTCTAGTTATCATCGTAGACACCATGTTGCGCTTGTTTTTCAAAATTACAATCTCATTGATTATCTTACACCTTTAGAAAATGTACGACTTGTTAATAAAAATGCCGATAGGAAGATACTTTCTGAATTGGGATTAGATGAAAAACAAATTAATCGAAATGTCCTGCAACTTTCAGGTGGGCAACAACAACGTGTAGCTATTGCGCGAGCTTTGGTTTCAGAGGCTCCGATTATCTTGGCAGATGAACCGACAGGAAATCTAGACGAGGAAACTGCCAAGGATATTATTGCTATCCTTAAAAGAATGGCCTTAGATCGCCAAAAATGTGTCATAGTTGTTACGCACAGTAAGGAAGTTGCTCAGGCATCTGATGTGGTTTTAGAGTTGAAGAAGAAACAACTCATAGAAAAGAAAAAATAAAGAAAGGACTCTTATGTTTCGAAACGCTTTTGCATATATTACACGAAAATGGTCAAAGTCACTATTACTGTTAATTATTATTCTTTTGATGAGTACTCTTAGTTTGTTAGGACTTGCTATGCGAAGTGCAACCCAAGAAGCTGCATCCAAGAGTCTAGGGTCAATTACCAATAGTTTTTCAATGCAGATTAATCGTAACACGAATCCTGGAACTCCTAGAGGGGCTGGAAATCTTAAGGGAGAAGATATTAAAAAGATTAGTGAGACTAAAGGGATTGTTTCGACTATAAAACGGATAAATGGTATTGGTGATTTACTAGATTATGAGATTATCGAAACAGAGCAAACGCTACAAAATCAGTCGCCAGAACGTGCTAAAAATTTTAAGTCTACCTTGATGTTGACAGGAGTCAATGACTCATCAAAAGAAGATAAATTTGTTTCAGGTGCTTATAAACTAGTTGAAGGAGAACATCTAACCGATAAGGACCATAATCAAATCTTGATGCACGAAGGTTTAGCTAAAAAGAATGGTCTTAATGTAGGAGATAAAGTCAAGCTTAAATCTAATCTTTATGATGCTGATAACGAAAAAAGGGCTGATGAAACAGTAGAAGTGACTATCAAAGGTTTATTTTCTGGTCAAAATCAAGCTGCCGTTACCTATGCTCAGGAGTTGTATGAAAACACCCTCATCACTGATCTAGACACAGCTGCAAAACTCTATGGTAATACCGTAGAAACTGCCACTTATGAGGATGCCACTTTCTTTGCTAAAGGTGATCAAAATATTGATTCCTTGATAGCAAAGATTCAAAAGTTGGACATTAACTGGACCCTCTACGATCTTGTTAAGAGTTCATCAAACTACCCTGCTTTACAGGAATCTATTCTTGGGATGTATCGTGTGGCAAACCGTATGTTTATTGGAAGTCTCATTTTTACAAGTTTATTGCTAACCCTTCTGTTAATTTTATGGTTAAATGCTCGTCGTAGAGAAGTTGGTATCTTTTTGGCCTTGGGACTTAAAAAGACACAGGTTGCGGGTCAATTTTTAATAGAATTGCTGATGATTGCCTTACCAGCCTTTCTTTTGTCATATGGTTTAGCTAGTTTCTTTGCCGAAAAAGTTGGTAATACAGTCCTTTCCAATGTAACAGAAGGTATCAATAAGCAAATGACCAAAGAATCTCTAGCTGCAAATCTTGGTGGAGGGGCTGAGGCAGAAAGCTTCAGTAAGACCCTAACTCAGATTCACATGACAGTCCAACCTAAGCAACTTTTGGTAGTCATTCTAGTCGGTGGCTTTATCTTAAGCTTGGTATCCTTGATTTCTTCTCGCTGGCTTCTTCACAAGAAACCCAAAGACCTCTTAGTTGATGTTGAATGATAAGTTTGCTGCACCTATAAAAAACGGTATAATGAAAGAAAGCGACTATATATAGATGAAAAGGATAATGTATGAAGATACTAATCGTAGAAGATGAAGTCCTGATTCGAGAAGGGATGAGCGACTATCTCATGGAATGTGGCTATGAAGTCTTTGAAGCAGGCGATGGGCAGGAGGCCCTGGACCTCTTTCAAAGAGAAGCGCCGGATCTGGTCTTGCTGGATATCCAGCTCCCTATCCTCAATGGCTTGGAAGTCCTCAAGACTATTCGGAAGACCAGCTCAGTACCTGTCCTGATGCTAACGGCCTTCCATGATGAGGACTATAAGTTGACGGCCTTTGGTGAGTTGGCAGATGGCTACCTGGAAAAACCCTTCTCCTTGTCCCTCTTGAAGGTCCGTATCGAAGCTATTTTTAAAAAGCTCCAGCCTTCCCGGGTCTTCACCTATGGAGAGGCACGGGTGGATTTTGAGAGCTACACAGCCAGCCTAGCAGGCCAAGCCATTTCCATGAATGCCAAGGAGTTGGAAATCTTGGAGTACTTGCTCCAGCATGAAGGCAAGGCCCGGACCCGCTCTCAAATCCTCGATGCCGTCTGGAAGGAGACGGAGGAGATTCCTTTTGACCGGGTGATTGATGTCTATATCAAGGAACTACGAAAAAAACTAGAGCTGGACTGTATCGTTACGGTACGCAATGTCGGCTATAAATTGGAGAGACCATGACCAAACGGAGTATCTTTGCAAAGATCTTTCTGATCACCTTTGCCCTTTTTAGTAGCTTAGTCATCCTTCTACATGCTTCGGTTTACTTTATTTTTCCATCGTCCTATATCGAGTCTCAGCGACAGACGATTTTGAAGAAATCGCAAGCCCTGGCTAAGAGTTTCCAGGATCAGGAAGAAGGGACCATTGAGTCGGTCATCGACCTTTATTCCAAGACCAATGATATCAAGGTCTCTATCAAGGGCAAGGAAAAACAAAATGCCCTAGAGGTCAAGGATGACCTGCTCGTGAACCCTGACAGCCAGAATAATTCCCTGGTGATTGAAGAGCGAAAGATTCAGACCAAGGAAGGGAAAGACTTAACCTTGCAATTCTTAGCAACTGTTGATTCGCAAAAGGAAGCGCGGGACATCAGTCTGGGCTTTCTTCCCTATAGTCTCCTTGCTTCCTTTGTTCTATCGCTGATTGCCTCCTATCTCTATGCCCGCATGATTTCTGCTCCGATCCTTGAGATCAAGCAGATGACCAAGCGGATGAAGCGACTGGATCGGACAGCCAGTCTTCCTATTCACTCGCAGGATGAAATCGGTGTCCTTAAGCAACAGATCAACGACCTCTATCACCATCTCCTAGAGGTGATCGACAATCTAGAGCAGCAGAAACAGGAAAATCTGAAGTTGGAGCAGATGAAGGTGGAATTCCTACGGGGGGCCTCGCATGAGCTCAAGACGCCTCTGGCCAGCTTGAAGATTATCCTAGAAAATATGCGAGATAAAATTGGTCGCTACAAGGATCGGGACCGCTACCTGGCGGTCTCCCTCGATATCGTCGATGAGATGAATCAGATCGTCCTAGAAATCCTGTCCCTGTCCTCTGTCCAGGAATTGGCTGGTGATAAGGAGGGGATTCAGTTAGATGATGTGGTAAATCGCATACTCACTCAAAATCAAGTGTTGGTTGAGAATCGCTCCCTATCAATTGACAATTATCTTCCGGCAACTAGTATTTTCATGAATTTACCTATTTTGAAATTGGTTCTCTCAAATATCATCAGTAATGCAGTCAAGCATTCTGATAAGGGTGGAGTGATTCGAATAGCTTTAGAAAATGAAGGAACTGATTTTGTCATTGAAAATACGAGTGTATCTAAAGAAAATATTTCAACTAAAGCTCAGTCTAAGAAAGAAGGAGGATTAGGCCTTTTTGTGGTCAAATACCTTTTAGAGCATGAGGAACTTAGCTATAGATTTGAAGAAAGTTCTACGGGGAGGCGCTTTGTTATGGTCTTGCCCAAAAAGTAAAAAGCGATGGTTAAGGTATTAACCATCGTTTTTTTTGTATTGTTAAATAAGCAAAGGCTGACCTTACATTTCAACTCTATTATTTTTTAATATTACCAAAAGTTTAAGGAGTCTGGAGTATAGATCATTGAAATGTTTTAAACAACAAAAAAAACGCTTGCATAACTTCTAGAAAAACGTAAAATAGAACTATCAGACTCACGATAATAATAACTACGAGGAGTAGAATTATGCAAAAATACTGGTGGCATAAAGCTACAATTTATCAAATTTACCCCAAGTCGTTCATGGATTCCAACGGTGATGGCATCGGTGACCTCAAGGGGATTACAAGTAAGTTAGACTATCTTCAAAAGCTAGGAATTACAGCTCTTTGGCTTTCTCCTGTTTATGATAGCCCGATGGACGACAATGGTTATGATATTGCTAACTATGAGGCTATTGCGGATATTTTTGGGGATATGAGTGACATGGATGAGCTTTTGGCGGAAGCCAAGAAGCGTGATATTCAAATTGTTATGGACTTGGTGGTTAACCATACGTCTGATGAGCATGCATGGTTCATCGAAGCGCGTGAAAATCCAGAAAGTCTTGAACGAGATTTCTACATCTGGCGAGACAAACCTAATGAGTTAGTCTCTATCTTTAGTGGATCTGCTTGGGAATATGATGAGACCTCAGGTCAATATTATCTGCATTTCTTTAGTAGGAAACAGCCAGACCTCAACTGGGAAAATCCACAGTTGCGCCAGAAAATTCATGACATGATGAATTTCTGGATTGATAAGGGAATCGGTGGTTTCCGCATGGATGTGATTGATATGATTGGTAAGATCCCAGATCAACTGATTGATACAAACGGTCCAAAACTTCACGATTACATCAAGGAGATGAACCAGGCAAGCTTTGGAAAGCACGACCTTCTAACCGTTGGTGAAACCTGGGGAGCAACACCTGAAATTGCTAAACAGTATTCAAATCCAGATAATCAAGAACTTTCCATGGTTTTCCAGTTTGAACATATTGGACTTCAGCATAAGCCAGATAGCCCTAAATGGGAATATGAGAAGGAGTTGGATGTTTTAGCACTTAAGACTATTTTTAATAAATGGCAAACCGAGTTAGAGTTGGGACAAGGGTGGAACTCACTTTTTTGGAATAATCATGATCTGCCTCGTATTCTCTCAATGTGGGGGGATACTGGTGTCTATCGTGAGAAGTCAGCCAAGGCCTTGGCTATCCTCCTTCATCTGATGAGAGGAACACCTTACATTTATCAAGGTGAAGAAATCGGCATGACCAATTATCCTTTTAGAACTTTGGAAGAATTGAATGACATTGAATCTCTCAACTATGCCAAAGAAGCCCTTGAAAAAGGGACACCACTGGAAGTGATTATGGACCAGATTCGTCATGTTGGACGTGATAATGCCCGAACACCAATGCAATGGGATACGTCTAAAAATGCTGGATTTAGCATATCGGATAAGACTTGGTTACCTATTAATCCAAACTATAAGGACATAAATGTTGAATCAGCCCTTGCCAATCCAGAATCAATTTTCTATACATATCAGAAGCTCGTAGAGCTTCGTAAGACTCAAGATTGGTTGGTGGATGCTGACTTTGAACTCTTGGAGACAACTGACAAAGTCTTTGCTTATATTCGGAAAACCAAAGATAGCAGTTATCTGGTTGTAGTCAACCTATCAGACCAAGAACAAGACTTCTATTATGATTTCGAAAGAGCAGAAGTTGTCATTGCAAATACCGAATTAGAGCCAATTACAGACCAAGGCAAACTCCAAGCCTGGGATGCTATTTGTGTGAAAGTGAAATAAAAAGAAAAGTGGTTGTCAACTAACTGTTGGCGACCACATTTTTCTATTAAATAGTTGTTATTTCGTACTTTCTCTCAGAGTCAGTTTAGTGCCTAACATAGTAAGTGTCGGGATTTCTCTTGGAGCCAAGACTTGTTTATTGAGGACGTCCATGGCAGTTCGCCCCATTTCTTCGGTGTAGACAGTGACACAGGATAAGGGTGGAAATACCTGTCTTGCCATGATTGTATCATTAAAGGAAATGATTTGAATCTGATCTGGAACAATGAGGCCAGCTTCTTGAAAAGCTCTGAGTGCCCCAATAGCTAGGCTATCACTTGCGGCAAAAAAGGCATCTGGAAGTTTCTCCTCTGTCTCTAGTTTAGCTTTGATAAGTTCATAACCAGATAGTGCACTAAAGTTTCCTATCAATATGAGGTTAGCGTCGTAAATTCCCTCTTCAATACAAAAATTGCGATAGGCTCGCCGACGTGAATCAGGAATAATTTCTTGAAAGTCGGTTGTCTTCTCCTCACCTGTTAAAAGTCCGATTGATTGACACCCTTGGTTTTTTAAATATCGGAGGGCAGACTGAACAGCATTTTCAAAATCGGTCGTGATACAAGGGTGTCCCTGGGTTAAGGTATCGCTATCCACAAATACAAGGGGTTTCCCCAGTGCTTCAAAATCAGAAATTTGAGATTTACTGAATTTTCCGATACAGATTACCCCTATAACTTCCTCAGCCAGGTTAAAGGGGATATCGTTAAAATATCGTAGAATCTCGTAGTCGAGTTCCTGAGCCCTTTTTTCAATGCCGAGTCGAATATTATAATAGTAGATGTCATCTAATTCGTCTTCCTCACTTACCCATTGGATAATTGCCACTTGATGTTTTTCTTTTTTCAAGTTTCCGATTTTCTTATGTTTGGTATATCCGATTTCATCTGCCGCAGTTAAAATACGGTGCCTGGTTTCTTCAGTAACGGAGAGGTTTTCATCTTGGTTGAGAACACGTGAAACAGTTGCGATTGATACATCAGCCAATTTTGCGATATCTTTTAATGTAGCCATATTGTTCTCCTTTCATCCAAAGTATATCATAAATTCTAAAATTTTACCTATTTTTTACTAAAAAAACAGTAAAAATATTGATTTTCCTTGTGAAAGGGGTTACACTGTTAGTGTAAAAAAGAATAAGCGAGGTACATCCTATGAAGACATCACAGTTAAGAGAAAAGTTTAAAGAAGTTTTTGGTGTAGAAGCAGAACATACTTTCTTTTCTCCAGGTCGTATTAATTTGATTGGTGAACACACTGACTACAACGGTGGACATGTGTTCCCAGCAGCTATTACCTTAGGTACTTACGGAGCGGCCCGTAAACGTGATGACAAAGTTTTGCGTTTCTTCTCAGGTAACTTTGAAGATAAGGGAATCATCGAAGTACCACTTGAAAATCTTCGTTTTGAAAAAGAACACAACTGGACAAACTATCCAAAAGGTGTTCTTCATTTCTTGCAAGAAGCTGGTCATACGATTGATTCAGGTATGGATATTTACATCTATGGTAACATTCCAAATGGATCAGGCTTGTCATCATCATCATCTTTGGAATTGTTGATTGGTGTTATTGCTGAAAAACTTTATGACCTTAAATTGGAACGCCTTGACTTGGTTAAAATCGGTAAGCAAACGGAAAATGACTTTATCGGCGTTAACTCTGGTATCATGGACCAATTCGCTATTGGTATGGGAGCTGAACAACGTGCGATTTACTTGGATACCAATACTTTAGAGTATGACTTGGTGCCGCTTGACCTTAAAGACAATGTTGTAGTTATCATGAACACTAACAAACGTCGTGAATTGGCAGATTCTAAATACAATGAACGTCGTGCGGAATGTGAAACAGCAGTATCTGAACTCCAAGAAAAACTTGATATCCAAACACTTGGTGAATTGGACCTCTGGACATTCGATGCATACAGCTACTTGATTAAAGACGAAAACCGTATCAAACGTGCCCGTCACGCAGTTCTTGAAAATCAACGTACACTTCAAGCCCGTAAAGCTCTTGAATCAGGAGATTTGGAAGGCTTTGGTCGTCTTATGAATGCTTCTCACGTGTCATTGGAACATGATTACGAAGTTACAGGTCTTGAACTTGATACTTTGGCACACACAGCATGGGAACAAGAAGGTGTTCTTGGAGCTCGTATGACAGGAGCGGGCTTTGGTGGATGTGCCATCGCACTTGTAAACAAAGATAAAGTTGAAGATTTCAAAAAAGCAGTTGGTCAACGTTATGAAGAAGTCGTTGGTTATGCACCAAGCTTCTATATTGCTGAAGTAGCTGGCGGTTCACGAGTACTTGATTAATGAGAAAGAAGTAGAGATTATGGCTGAAAATTTAGTAAACACTTTTGTAACTCTGGTTATTGAAAATAGTGATTATGAGGAATTGGACCGTATCTATTTGACAAACAAAGTTTTTGCTTTGGTTGGAGAAGGAGTTGCTGATGTTGAAACAGATAGCTCTGAATTGATTGACCTTAAAGACCAGTTGCTTCAAGCAGGTGTTAAAGCTGGTTCTGTAGGTGATCTTAATGAAGAGCAAGATATCATTGGAGCTCAACTCATGGACTTGATTACACCAAGCCCTAGTGCTGTCAATCGTAACTTCTGGGATACTTATAAATCTGCCCCAGAGCAAGCAATTGCTGACTTTTATGCACAAAGTAAACGCAATGATTATGTGAAAGTCAAAGCCATTGCACAAAATATTGCTTATAAAGCACCTACTAAATACGGTGACTTGGAAATTACGATTAACCTTTCAAAACCTGAAAAAGATCCAAAAGCCATCGCTGCAGCTAAAAATGCGGTAGCTTCTGATTATCCAAAATGCCAACTTTGTATGGAAAATGAAGGTTATCTTGGTCGCATCAATCACCCAGCTCGTAGTAATCACCGTGTTATTCGTTTCCAAATGGAAGGAAATGATTGGGGCTTCCAATATTCACCATATGCTTACTTTAATGAACATTCTATCTTCTTTTATGGTAAGCACGAACCAATGCACATCAGTCCATTGACATTTGGTCGTCTCCTATCAATTGTTGAAGCATTTCCTGGTTACTTTGCAGGTTCAAATGCCGATCTTCCAATTGTAGGTGGTTCAATTCTTACACACGAACACTATCAAGGTGGTCGCCACACCTTCCCAATGGAAGTAGCAGGCATTAAAGAAAAAGTTAGCTTTGATGGATACTCTGATGTTGAGACTGGTATCGTTAATTGGCCTATGTCTGTTCTTCGTCTTAGAAGTGAAGACAAGGAAAGACTTATTGCTCTTGCAACCAAAATTTTAAATTGTTGGCGTGGTTATTCAGACGAAAAAGTTGGTGTCTTGGCTGAGTCTGATGGACAACCTCACCACACCATTACCCCAATTGCTCGTAGAAAAGACGGTAAATTTGAATTAGATTTGGTTCTTCGTGACAATCAAACTTCTGAAGAACATCCAGACGGTATCTACCACCCACATAAAGATGTTCAACATATTAAAAAAGAAAACATTGGTTTGATTGAAGTTATGGGATTGGCCATTCTTCCTCCTCGTTTGAAAACAGAACTTAAAGATGTTGAAGATTATCTATTAGGTCAAGGTAACCAAGTTGCTCCAATGCACCAAGAATGGGCGGATAAACTTAAGGCCGAAAATCCAAATGTGACAGCTGATGATGCGAAGAAAGTTGTTCGCCAATCAGTTGCTGATATTTTCGCTCGTGTGTTGGAAGATGCTGGTGTTTATAAGACTAATAGTGAAGGCTTAGATCAGTTTAAAGCATTTGTAGATTTTGTAAATTTAGCTGATTAATTGTTTTTTCTGAAGAAAGGAGATAAGAAATGGCAATTTTAGTATTAGGTGGAGCTGGTTATATCGGTTCTCACATGGTTGATCGCTTAGTTGAAAAAGGTCAAGAAAAAGTAGTAGTAGTAGATAGTTTGGTAACCGGTCACCGTGCTGCCGTACATCCAGATGCTATTTTCTACCAAGGCGATCTCTCTGATCAAGATTTTATGAGAAAGGTCTTCAAAGAAAATCCTGATGTTGATGCCGTTATTCACTTTGCGGCCTATTCATTGGTTGGTGAATCAATGGAAAAACCACTCAAATATTTTGATAACAATACAGCTGGAATGGTTAAATTGCTTGAAGTTATGAACGAATGCGGTGTTAAATACATTGTCTTCTCATCAACAGCAGCAACTTACGGTATCCCAGAAGAAATTCCAATTCTTGAAACAACACCACAAAATCCTATCAACCCATATGGTGAAAGTAAGTTGATGATGGAAACTATCATGAAGTGGTCTGATAAAGCTTATGGTATTAAATATGTGCCACTTCGTTACTTCAACGTTGCTGGTGCAAAACCTGATGGATCTATCGGTGAAGACCATGGTCCAGAAACTCACCTTCTCCCAATTATCCTTCAAGTAGCTCAAGGTGTTCGTGAAAAAATCATGATTTTTGGTGATGACTACAACACTCCTGATGGTACAAATGTTCGTGACTATGTTCACCCATTTGACTTGGCTGATGCTCACCTCCTTGCTGTTGAATATCTTCGTAAAGGTAATGAATCTACAGCCTTTAACTTAGGTTCATCAACGGGATTCTCAAACCTTCAAATTCTTGAAGCCGCTCGTAAGGTAACTGGTAAAGAAATCCCAGCTGAGAAAGCTGATCGTCGTCCTGGTGATCCTGATACATTGATTGCTTCATCTGAAAAAGCACGTACAGTTCTTGGATGGAAACCACAATTTGATAACATCGAAAAAATCATCGCAAGTGCTTGGGCATGGCATTCTAGCCATCCAAAAGGGTACGATGATCGAGGATAATTAAAATAATAAAAAAAAGGGTCAAAGAGTATATATAATTATTGTACTCTTTGTTTTTTGAGGAAATAGTATGAAAATAAACTGCGAAATTATTGGAAAAGTTGATTCAGGCGATGTCAGTAAAATTTCAATGGAAAATAATAATGGTGTTGTCATTTCCACACTCACAACAGGTGCTACACTTCAGGAGTTTTTGGTTCCAACAGAAACTGGTGCTCTTAAAAATATAGTACTTGGTTTCAGTGATTACGAGGATTACTATAAGAATAATTTATGTGCCTGCCAGTCTATTGGTAGGGTGGCTGGAAGAATTGGGAAAGCTTCGTATACTCATAATATGGTTCTTTATAGCCTTCCTAAGAATGAGGGAGAAAACTGTTTACATGGCGGTCCAAAAGGAATGCAGGTTCAAAATTGGAACTATGTCACAAACCTGAATGATGAATATGTTGAGACAAAATTTATTAGAAGACTTTATTCAAGTGTAGATGGCTTTCCTGGTGATGTTACAGTCTCTATTAGTTATAGACTTAACAATAATAACCGCTTAACAATACTCTTTGAAGCCTTCGATGTTACAGAGTCAACAGTCTTTAATCCGACAAACCATGTTTACTTTAATCTTAGCGACAAACAGGATTTATCAAGTCATGAGTTACAAATCTATTCAGACTATCGTTTAGAGTTGGATTCTGAGTTAATTCCAACAGGACAAAAAATTAATGTAGATGGAACGAATTATGATTTCAGAAAGACAACTGACTTGCTACCTCGAATTGAAGCAAATAATGGTTTTGATGATGCCTTTGTAGTTGGAGGGGAAACTTGTGATCATGTGAAAGAAGTAGCTGTTCTCCATGATAAAGAGAGTGGAGATGGTATCGAAATCTTCTCAAACAGAAATGGTTTAGTTATTTATACTATGGATATTATAGAGGATAATATTTACTTTGCGAGAGATCGAGGAACAATTGCAAAAGGACGAGAAGCTATAGCTATGGAAGCTCAAACACTCCCAGATGCCGTTAATCATACAGATTTTGGAGATATCATCTTGGAGGAGGGTCATAGTGTAAGCTATGAAATCGGTTTCCAATATTTTAATTCATCAAAATAATCATGTTTTAGTAAAAGTTTAGTAAAAAATCACTAAAACTATTGACGATTTAAACTAATACTTATATAATGTAAGCGTATTCAAAAAACAACTAACAGGAGGTTTTCGTAATGGGAAAATCTAAAGGTCAAATGAAGTCTCGTCTATCCTATTCAGCTGGTGCTTTTGGTAACGACGTCTTCTATGCAACGTTGTCAACATACTTTATCATGTTTGTGACAACTCACTTGTTTAACACAGGTGATCCAAAGCAAAATAGTCACTACGTACTATTAATTACTAACATCATCGCTATTTTGCGTATCTTGGAAGTATTTATCGATCCATTGATCGGTAACATGATTGATAACACTCATACTAAGTATGGTAAATTCAAACCATGGGTAGTTGGTGGTGGTATCATCAGTTCTATCGCCTTGTTGCTTCTCTTCACCGATTTAGGTGGTTTGAATAAAACAAATCCTTTCTTGTACCTTGTACTTTTCGGAATTATCTACCTTGTAATGGATGTCTTCTACTCAATTAAAGATATCGGTTTCTGGTCAATGATTCCTGCCTTGTCTCTTGACAGTCATGAACGTGAAAAAATGGCAACTTTTGCCCGTATTGGTTCTACGATTGGTGCCAATATTGTAGGTGTTGCCATCATGCCAATCGTTTTGTTCTTCTCTATGACGAACAGTAGTGGCTCTGGAGATAAATCTGGATGGTTCTGGTTTGCATTTATCGTTGCTCTCATTGGTGTGATTACATCAATTGCTGTTGGTATTGGTACACGTGAAGTTGAGTCAAAACTTCGTGATAACAAAGAAAAAACTAGCCTTAAACAAGTCTTTAAAGTTCTTGGTAAAAACGACCAATTGATGTGGTTGTCTCTCGGATATTGGTTCTATGGTCTTGGTATTAATACACTTAATGCTCTTCAACTTTTTTACTTCACATTTATCCTTGGTGATCCAGGGAAATATTCAATCCTTTACGGATTGAATACAGTTGTTGGTTTGGTTTCAGTTTCACTCTTCCCTAGCCTAGCTGGTAAATTCAACCGTAAACGTTTGTTCTATGGATGTATTGCAGTAATGCTCGGTGGTATCGGAATCTTTAGTATTGCAGGAACATCACTTCCAATGATCTTGACTGCTGCTGAACTTTTCTTTATTCCACAACCTCTTGTGTTCCTTGTTATCCTCATGATTATCTCTGACTCAGTAGAATATGGTCAATGGAAATTGGGACACCGTGATGAATCACTTACTTTGTCAGTTCGTCCACTTGTTGATAAACTTGGTGGTGCGATGTCAAACTGGCTTGTTTCTACAATTGCCGTAGCTGCTGGTATGACAACAGGTGCCTCAGCATCAACAATTACAACACATCAACAGTCTATCTTTAAGCTTAGCATGTTTGGTTTCCCAGCAGCAGCAATGCTTATCGGAGCCTTCATTATTGCTCGTAAAATCACTTTGACTGAAGCACGTCACGCTGAAATTGTTGAAGAATTGGAACATCGCTTTAGCGTAGCAACTTCTGAAAATGAAGTTAAAGCTAACGTCGTATCTCTTGTAAACCCTACAACTGGCCATTTGGTTGACCTCTCAAGTGTTAATGATGAACACTTTGCTTCAGGTAGCATGGGTAAAGGTTTCGCCATTAAACCTACTGATGGAGCTGTCTTTGCACCAATTAGTGGTACCATTCGTCAAGTTCTTCCTACTCGCCATGCAGTTGGTATTGAAAGTGAAGATGGTGTCATTGTTCTTATCCACGTTGGTATCGGAACAGTTAAACTTAAAGGTGAAGGATTCATTAGTTACGTAGAACAAGGTGATCGTGTTGAAGTTGGACAAAAACTTCTTGAGTTCTGGTCACCAATTATTGAGAAAAACGGTCTTGATGACACAGTACTTGTCACTGTAACCAATTCAGAAAAATTCAGTGCTTTCCATCTTGAACAAGAAGTTGGAGAAAAGGTAGAAGCTTTGTCTGAAGTTATTACCTTCAAAAAAGGAGAATAATCTATGAACACGACTGAAAAAATTCAAACTTACTTAAACGATCCAAAGATTGTTAGCGTTAATACTGTTGACGCTCACTCAGATCATAAGTATTTTGAATCTCTTGCAGAATTTTCTGAAGGGGAGATGAAGTTAAGACAATCTCTTAATGGAAAATGGAAAATTCACTATGCTCAGAATACAAATCAAGTTTTAAAAGACTTTTATAAAACAGAATTTGATGAAACTGATTTGAATTTCATCAATGTACCAGGTCATTTGGAACTTCAAGGTTTTGGTTCTCCACAATATGTGAATACCCAATATCCTTGGGATGGTAAAGAATTCCTTCGTCCACCTCAAGTTCCTCAAGAATCAAATGCTGTTGCATCATACGTTAAACATTTTACCTTGAATGATGCTTTAAAAGATAAAAAAGTATTTATCTCATTCCAAGGGGTTGCCACTTCCATCTTTGTATGGGTCAATGGTAACTTCGTAGGATACAGTGAAGATTCATTTACACCTAGTGAATTTGAAATCAGTGATTACCTTGTTGAAGGTGATAACAAGTTGGCGGTAGCTGTTTATCGTTACTCTACAGCAAGCTGGTTGGAAGACCAAGACTTCTGGAGACTTTACGGTATTTTCAGAGATGTTTACTTGTACGCTATTCCAAAAGTTCACGTTCAAGATCTCTTTGTTAAGGGAGATTATGATTACCAAACAAAAGCAGGTCAATTGGATATTGATTTGAAGACTGTTGGTGATTACGAAGATAAGAAAATTAAATATGTTCTTTCAGATCATGAAGGCATCGTTACAGAAGGTGATGCATCTGTTAATGCTGACGGTGAACTATCTGTAAGTCTTGAAGATTTGCAAATCAAACCTTGGAGTGCTGAAAGTCCTAAACTTTACAATTTGACCCTTCATGTTTTGGATGATGGCCAAGTTGTTGAAGTCGTTCCAGTTAAGGTTGGATTTAGACACTTTGAAATTAAAGATACACTCATGCTTTTGAATGGTAAGAGAATTGTCTTTAAAGGGGTTAACAGACACGAATTTAACGCTAGAACAGGACGTTGTATCACTGAAGAAGATATGCTTTGGGATATCAAAGTGATGAAACAACATAACATCAATGCTGTTCGTACTTCTCACTATCCGAACCAAACACGTTGGTATGAATTGTGTGATGAATATGGACTTTATGTTATCGATGAAGCCAACCTTGAAACACACGGTACATGGCAAAAACTTGGTCTAAGCGAACCTTCATGGAATATCCCAGCTAGTGAACCAGAATGGTTGCCTGCTTGTTTGGATCGTGCCAATAACATGTTCCAACGTGATAAGAACCATGCTAGTGTTATCATTTGGTCTTGTGGTAATGAATCATATGCTGGTAAAGATATTGCTGACATGGCTGATTACTTCCGTAGTGTTGACAATACTCGTCCAGTTCACTATGAAGGTGTTACATGGTGTCGTGAATTTGATTACATTACAGACATCGAAAGTCGTATGTATGCGAAACCAGCTGATATTGAAGAATACCTCACTAACAATCCTCAAAAACCTTATATTTCATGTGAATACATGCACACAATGGGTAACTCTGGTGGTGGATTGAAACTCTACACTGACTTAGAGAAATATCCAGAATACCAAGGTGGATTTATTTGGGACTTCATTGACCAAGCTATTTACAAACCACTTCCAAATGGTAGCGAATTTCTATCATATGGTGGTGACTGGCATGATAGACCTTCTGACTACGAATTTTGTGGAAATGGTATTGTCTTCGCAGATCGTACCCTAACTCCAAAACTTCAAACAGTTAAACATCTTTACTCTAATATTAAGATTGCTGTTGATGAAAAATCAGTAACTATCAAGAATGATAATGTCTTTGAAGATCTTTCTGCTTATACTTTCCTAGCTAGAGTTTACGAAGATGGTAGAAAAATTAGCGAAAGTGAATATCACTTTGATGTTAAACCAGGTGAAGAAGCAACATTCCCAGTAGAATTCGCTGTTGGATCTTCAAATGCTGAACGAATTTACGAAGTTGCTTGTGTTCAGAATGAAGCAACTGAATGGGCTCCAAAAGGACATGAAATTGTTCGTGGTCAATATGTTGCTGAAAAGATTAGCACTGAAACACCAGTTAAGGCACCTTTGAATGTTGTTGAAGGCGACTTCAACATCGGAATCCACGGACAAAACTTCTCTATCTTGCTTTCACGTGCACAAAATACGCTAGTATCTGCTAAGTATAATGGTGTTGAATTCATTGAGAAAGGTCCTAAACTTAACTTTACTCGTGCTTACACTGACAACGATCGTGGTGCTGGATATCCATTCGAAATGGCAGGCTGGAAAGTTGCTGGAAACTATAGTAAGGTTACAGATACTCAAATTCAAATTGAAGATGACTCTGTTAAAGTGACTTATGTTCATGAATTGCCTGGTTTTTCTGATGTCGAAGTTAAGGTAACTTATCAAGTTGATTACAAGGGTCGAATCTTTGTTACTGCAAACTATGATGGTAAAGCAGGTTTGCCAAACTTCCCTGAATTTGGTCTAGAATTTGCTATCGGTTCACAATTTACAAACCTAAGCTATTATGGATACGGTGCAGAAGAAAGCTACCTTGATAAACTTCCTGGTGCCTATCTTGGTCGATATGAAACATCTGTTGAAAAGACATTTGCTCCATATCTAATGCCACAAGAATCTGGTAATCACTATGGTACTCGTGAATTTACAGTATCTGATGATAACCATAATGGTCTTAAATTCACCGCACTTAATAAGGCATTCGAATTCAGTGCTTTGCGTAACAGTACTGAACAAATTGAAAATGCTCGTCATCAATATGAATTGCAACAATCTGATGCTACATGGATTAAAGTTCTTGCTGCTCAAATGGGTGTCGGTGGTGACGACTCATGGGGTGCTCCAGTTCATGACGAATTCTTGGTTAACTCAGCAGATAGCTATCAATTGAGCTTCGTGATTGAACCACTCAACTAAAGTATTATTGGACTTTGCCTCCAACGATATATTTGATAAAGGAAACTCGAAAGGGTTTCCTTTTGTCATGGTTTGAAGTAAGAAAAAAGGAAACAGACCTCTGTTTCCTTTTAAAATATAACTCAGTTTTCAATTCCCTTAAAAATGGGAGTGGTCAAGTAAAATTATGAAAAAGTGAGTTAAAGTTATTGATATAGAGAAGGGACTAAACCACTCCCAAGGCGTTAATGATTTTTTGTAGCTTTAAATGAAACTTGAAGATTATGCCTTGACGTTAATCGTCCAATGGCACTCTATCTAATATAAGTATACAACTTTGAGTTTAGATGTCCCAAAATAAGACTCTATGGATTCTTATCTGTATTGTGATTGGCGACTATTCTTGTCAATAAAAATTTAGGAGGTTGTTGATTTCACTGAGACTATAGTAATGTTCTATGAAAACGTGTACAATAGCAATTAGAGAATAAAACATAGATTGGAGTAGATTGATGACACCATCTTTTGAAGACTTCACAGAAAAAGCAGAAGCATTCTTAGAAGAACATATTACAGAGTATCTCAGTGTGGACATGGCTCTTGAAGATTTTGCAAGACAATACAACCAAGGGCTTTTTGATGAGATTACTTCCCCTGATTCAAAGCAGGAGAGAGCCTGGAAACTTATTGAAGAGGCTTATCATTATTATGAGGACGATCCTTCAAGAAGTCAGGAATTTTTGACAGAAGCTTTAAAACTAGATCCTGAAAATCTTGATGCTAAGCAGATGCTCTTGACTTTTCAAAGTCCTCTTGAACATCTAAAAGGCCTAATTGCTTTAGAAAAAGAGCAAAGGTCCAAGTGGGATCAAGGTCCAAAAATGGGCTGGGCTAATCTTGACGAGCGTCCTTATTTGTCTTTGAAGTATAATCTTGCTAAATTTTATTTAAGCAACAGTATGAAGCGGTTTGCTATTAAGGAATTTGAAGAGATTCTAGAGATAGATGTTCAAGATCACATGGGAGTCCGTTACGAATTGATGGCTACCTATTGTAATCTGGAGGATTTTGATAAGGCTAAAAACTTTTTCGAATGTGAGCAAATGGAATATCACGAAGAAGATTTGATGATAGTACCAATGATGACGGTCTCTCTAATGACGGGACATATTGAGGATGCGGATTTCTATTTTGATCTTCTCTATGCAAAAAATCCAGAGTTCGAAAATTATTTAAAAATGATTGAACAAGGTGATGACGAGCGTCTAGTTGCCGAAACGCTTAAAGTCAACCCTATCTTATTTGAAGCGAATAGTATGCAAAGTCTTTTGATGGTTTTTAATCAAGTCGTTGATCTGTCCCAGTCAGAATATTATTTTACTTGGTTAATCGAAAAATATCGTGCAAAACGTCCACAAAGACATGTTGCGAAAAAGAAAAATCCAGAATTGCACAAACTAATTAGAGAATTGGTGAAAAGTATAGAACCAAGCAAAGCCCTCCAAGGTCTTTCAATAAGTGTGGAGCGTATACTTCGTAAACATGGCTTAATAGAATTTAAAGATTTTAAAAAGAAAACGGAAGAGGAAGTAGCAGCGATTAGAGGAGTTGGAAAGGTGAGCATGGAAATCCTTAAAGAAAATGGTGTTGTCTTTAAAAAGAAGCGGAAAAAGAAGTAAGGAACTATTCATCAAACAAGCCGTAGCTAATCTTTGCAATTTTATCTGATATCCTTTAAGATAATTCTGTTACAACTTGAAAAGGAGAACAGGATGGAAACATATACACTTTCAAATGGCGTTACGATTCCTAAAATTGGTTTTGGGACTTGGCAGATTCCAGAAGGGGAAGAAGCTTATAACAGCGTTAGTTTAGCACTTAAGGCGGGTTACACACATATTGATACGGCGCAAATCTACGGTAACGAGGTTTCTGTAGGTAAGGCGATTGCAGATAGTGATGTGGCGCGTGAGGATATTTTCCTAACGACTAAACTCTGGAATGACAAGCACGATTACGATTTGGCTAAGGCCTCTATCGACGAGTCTCTTGAAAGACTAGGTGTGGATTATTTGGATCTTTTGCTCATCCACTGGCCTAATCCAAAGGCTCTTCGTGAGAATGATGCTTGGAAGGTTGGCAATGCAGGTGCTTGGAAGGCAATGGAAGAAGCCTACAAAGATGGTAAGGTGCGTGCTATCGGTGTGTCTAACTTTATGCAGCATCACCTTGATGCTCTCCTTGAAACGGCTGAAATTGTGCCACATGTTAACCAAATTCTCTTGGCTCCAGGTTGTGCCCAAGAAGATTTGGTTGCCTATTGCCAAGAGCGTGACATTCTTCTTGAAGCCTACAGTCCACTAGGTACTGGTAGCATTTTTGGAAATGAAGACGTAGAAGCAGTGGCTGAACGTAACGGAAAATCTGTTGCTCAAGTTGCCTTACGTTGGAGCCTTCAAAAAGGTTTCTTGCCACTACCTAAGTCAGTGACAGCAAAAAATATCGAAGCCAACTTGGATATCTTTGACTTTGATTTGTCAGAGGAAGATATGGCAGTATTGGATAAGATTCAAGGCATTAAAACTCAGGATGATCCTGATACAGTTAATTTTTAATAGGACTGCAAGCAACTCGTAAGGGTTGCTTTTTCTATTGTTTTACGAATAAAAGTATGAACCTATTATCAAAATTGACAAAAAGGAGGAGTGGTAATACAATGGTGTTACAAAAGAGAACGAGGTTAAGGATATGACAACAATTACATTGAAGGTTTCAGAAGCAGATAAGAAGTTCATGCAGGCAATTGCGAAATTCGAAGGCGTATCCTTGTCAGAATTAATTCGTACCAAGACTTTAGACGCTATTGAGGATGAATACGACGCTAGAGTAGCCGATTTGGCTTTGGCAGAATATGAAGACTATCTTGAAAACGGTGGGGAGGTGCTAAATTGGGATGACCTATAAGATAGTACCCACCCCTAAATTTGCCAAAAATTTTAAAAAGTTGGATTCTTTCGTCAGAAAACAAATTAAGTCTTATCTCAATCGTGTCACAGATAATCCAAGAGCCAAGGGTAAGGCCTTTGTTGCCAATCGCACTGGACAATGGCGCTATCGTATTGGTGCCTATCGTGTTATTGTCAATATTCAGGACAATGAACTAATCATACTTGCCCTCGAAGTCGGTCATAGACGTGATATCTATTAGCATCAACACATAGAATATCCTAGGTTCCGTTAATTTTTAATAGGATAGAAGCAACTCGTGAGGGTTGTTTTTTTCTACTGTGTGTTCCCGAATTTGCTATAATAAAGTTATCCTATCAATTACTATTAGAAGGGAAGTTATGTTATGGAATCGCGGAACCTTCTTCCTCAAAATACGCGTCTGATGGCTAATTTGTTGAGTTTCTCAGGAGGGGCTTTGGATGTCTTTTGTCATATGTACTATCATAGTTTGGTTGCTACACAGACTGGGAATATCCTTCTCTTGGTCGCTGACTGGCAGAACAGTAGTATGTACTATAACTTGTTGCGTTGCTTTTCAATCTTATTCTTTTCTTTAGGCTTTCTTTTTGGCATGTGGTTTAAAGACCAGCGTAAGAATGCCTATTGGCGAGTTTATGGTCTTCTTCCACTTTGTGTGATGACAGCTATCCTGCCTTTTCTACCTTCAAATGCCTTGATTGAGCTCCCGATTATCGCTTTTTCTGCAGGTATCATGATGAAGACTTTTACTGGCAGTCAGATTGAGAATCATCCCTTCGTGATATTTATGACCTCAGGAAATTATCGAAGGATGTTAACGGCCCTCTATTATGCCATTCAGGGAAGTTGTGATCAGAGAGAATATCGTCGTCAGGCTGTCAATTATAGCTTTATCGTAGGGAGCTTTGTCGTTGGTGCTATCGTCTCAGCCGTTCTGATGCATTTTGTGCATCTTAAGTCAATCTGGGTAATCACACTCAGTCTTATTACCATCATGGTTTACTATTCATCTGAAGTGAAACGGCTAGGGCTCAAGGAAACTAATCTTTAGTCGTCTGTAGCAAATATTTTTGATAACAATTGTCTTGTGTTATAATTTTGATTATATTATTTTCATTTAATCAAAAAAAGGAGACATAAGATGCCTGTAGTAAGCAATGATTTTTCGGATATCGTTTATAACCGTCGTTCCATTCGTAACTTTGATCCATCTGTTAAGATTCCGCGAGAAGAACTGTTGGAAATCCTAGATAAAACTGTCACAGCACCATCATCAGTCAACATGCAACCTTGGCGTTTTGTCGTCGTTGATAGCGAAGAGGGTAAGGAAAAATTGACACCTTTTGTCAGCTACAATGGTGTGCAAAATGAAACATCATCAGCCATGGTCCTTATTTTTGCCGATTTGAAGAGCCAAGAAAGAGCTGAAGATATCTACGGTAAGGCTGTTGCTCAAGGAAAAATGCCTGAAGAGGTCAAAGAAAAGCAACTGTCAAGCATTGTACTAATGTATGAAAATGCTCCTCGCGAAATGATGAATGAAATTGTCCACATCGATGCTAGCCTTGCTGCCATGCAGTTGATGTTGGTCGCTCGTTCTTATGGTTATGATACCAACGCTATCGGTGGTTATAAAAAAGATGGGCTTGCCAAAGCCTTTGGACTTGATGAAGACCGTCATGTACCAGTTTTGCTCATTGCTCTTGGGAAAGCCAATGAAGAAGGCTTTGAGTCTGTTCGTCTGGATGCTTCTGATGTGACGACTTTTGCTTAATAAATAATTGACCGTAAGTCTCGGAAGTGGAGGCTTACGGTTTTTTGTATTAAAAGATAGCTAAGTGTTTTTAGTAAGATTAGGTAGTTGCTTTAACCCATGATTAAGGTAAGTCCTTTTCCTTTGTGTTATAATGAAGAAAAACGTTGAATGTAAAGTTTATTTTGCCTTTTACTAGGAGTCTTTTATGACAAACTATTTGGTCCAGAGGTTTCTCTGGTTTCGTGAGCGAGGCTTCGTCCAAATTACGCAGAAAACTTTGGTTTCGCTCTTTCCCTTTTTCCTATTTTCAGGAATTATTCGGGTGATTTCACTATCTGTCTTTTCGGAGCTTGGTTATATTAATCAATTGTTTTCAGTTTCTGACTGGTTACCGGCCTTTAAGATAACTGGGCAGGTGCTCATTAATCTTTCCAACTTTCTTGGTGGCTTAGCTGGGCCCTTATCAACCTACTTTGCAGGAAAATACACAGCTGGTCACTATGGTAGAAGTACTGGTACAGCTGGTGTGACATCCCTTTTGGTTAGCTTAATTATAGGATCGCAGGAGCTGTTGCTGTCACCGCTAAACGATGGTGTTTTGACTCGCATCAATTTACCGGCTTCAATCAACATTATGTTGGCTATCTTTGTGGGCTATCTGGTTGGCCAGATTTTTCGCTTTTCAAGAGCTAGTGATGATCAGATTGTGGACAAGGACTATATTTATCAACCAAAGACCGTCCGTCCCATTTTTTTGTCACTCATTTTAGCTATTGGACTTAACATTCTCTTTGTGATTGGAGAGCAAGATAATGTTTTTCTGACGATTAGGCAGGTTACCTCTACCTTTACTGTAACTGATAATCACCTGTTCTCAACCTTTATGATGGGACTTTTGAACACTTTTTCTGCTTGGATTGGAAATAGTCAGGCTTTTGCCCTAAATTCAATTGCCGAGGATAGTTTTGCCTTGGAAAATTTGACCTATGCTGTTTCCCATCATACGACGACTGGGCTTCCCCACCTTTACACACTAACAAATCTTTATCATAGTTATGGCTTGGTTGCTGGCATTGGCTCAGGGCTAGCCCTCTTGGTGGCTCTGCTTTTAGCATCAACCAGTTATAAGGATAAGAAGGTGAGTCTTCTAAGTGTCTTTCCTAGTCTCTTTAACAATGGTGCTCCATTTATGGTGGGGATACCAGTCTTGCTTAATTTAGTTTATTTGGTTCCTTTCCTACTGGCACCTATAATCAATATGGGCATTGCTGCGGTGGCCTTGGCTATTCATCTTATGCCAGCTGCGGTTTATCCAGTTCCAGATGGTACACCAAGTCTTCTTTTCGCCTTTATCGGAACTGGGGGTAGTTTACGAGCTCTTGCTGTCAGTCTGCTCTGTTTTGCAGTCGACATTGTTATCTTTATTCCATTTGTGCGTCTGTCTAATAAGGTGCAACACGGTTTGAAAGAGGAAGGAGAAAGCATTGAAACTAAATAAAAAAACTAAGTTGGTCTTTATCCTTGTTGCTTTCTTTCTCATTGGGTTAGCCGTCCCATCCTATAGTTGGACCAGGAAAAATGTCAAGGAAATAGAGACTTTCTATAATTCAAAATTGTCTCCCATTATCATGATTCCAGGGAGCTCCGCTACGGAAAATAGATTCGACGGCCTAGTACGTAAGCTCAATCAAGACCGTCGTGGTGTCAAGCATAGCCTTCTCAAAGTCAAGGTCTGGAACAATGGACGGATTACCTTTGAGGGTAAAATCAAGGATAAGGATAACGAGCCAGTCATTGTTATTGGATTTGAGAATAACAAAGATGGCTATAACAATATCAAGAAACAAACCAAGATGATGAATCAGGCATTTGAAGCCTTGCAGAATAAATACAATTTCAATAATTTTAAAGGGTTGGGGCATTCAAATGGTGGCTTGATTTATACGGCTTTTATTGAAAATTATCTTAGCGACTACAATGTCAAGATAAATTCTTTGATGACTATCGGAACGCCCTATAATTTCACTGAAACCAATATTAAAAATAAATCGGTCATGCTAGCAGACTTTATAGCTGCTAAGGAGAATATTCCGTCTACCCTACATGTCTATTCGGTAGCGGGAACCATCACCTATGATTCGGACGAGCTGGTTCCAGATGCTAGCGTGTCCGCTGGGAAATATATCTATCAGAATCAGGCAAAAAGTTATACTGAAATCACTGTTACAGGTGAAGATGCCCAACACTCGGATTTACCAACCAATGATGAAGTAGTGGAACTAATCAAACAACATATCGAGGGACAAGGTGTTCGTAAGAAGCAAAAGACCAATCTAGAACCTCAATAGGCTATAATACTATGTATTATTAGTCTAGTTAGTTATTATCAAATACAAAAGAATAGAGTCTACGATGGCTCTATTTTTTTAGTGTAAGACTGACTCTTTAAGTTGTTGTAACCCCTTGTTTTACAACGTTGGTTTTGTTATAATTGATTGAAAAGAAAAAGATGAATGAGAGGTTCTGATATGCAAATACCAAGTCGCTTTACCATTGCTGTTCATATTTTGACCCTTATAGCACAAAATAAGGGAAATGAAACTAAGCTAACCAGTGATTTAATGGCAGGTAGTGTGGGGGTTAATCCAGTTATTATCCGCAAAACCTTGTCGCAACTGAAGAAAGCAGACTTGATTTCAGTTCAAAGGGGAAGTGGAGGAGCCACATTAGCCAAGGTACCAGAGGAGATTAACCTTTTGCAGGTTTATCGTGCGGTGGATAGCATCGGTCCAAGTGGCAAACTCTTTAGTTTTCATGACAATCCTAATCCAGCGTGTCCAGTAGGACGTAATATCCATGGGATTTTGGATCAGAGCCTAGAAGACGTTCAAATGGCAATGGAAAAGGAACTCGAAAAGAAAACTTTGGCTGGTATTTTAAAGGATGCTAAGGCCAACTGGAAAGAAGCTGGAGCTTGATTTTTAGATTTTAAACTATAAGAAATCGAAAGTTTTTCGGTTTCTTTTTTAATTCCCAAGTTGTAATGATTGACGTGACAATATAAAAAGTTATAATGTAATTCATATAATTACAACACAGGAGAAAATCATATGACATACGACTACAATAGTAAGATTTACCTCGCGGAGACGGTACTCAATGTGAAGGACTTGGCACGTCAGACAGCCTTTTATACACAGGTTATAGGACTTGAAATCCTATCTCAAACTGCAACAGAAATTGTTTTGGGTGCTGGAAACAAGCCGCTAGTTCACTTGATTGAAACCAATCGTGAGGAAGCGGTCAAGTCTAGTTATGGTCTCTACCATATGGCAATTTTGTTGCCATCTCGCGAGGATTTGGCAGATGTTTTCAAACATATTGCTGAGCTAGATTATCCATTTGTCGGTGCAGCTGACCACGGTTATAGTGAAGCCCTTTATTTGGAAGACCTTGAAGGCAATGGTATTGAGCTCTATAGAGACAAGCCTGTTGCTGAATGGGATATTCGTGAGGATGGTCGCATCGTTGGTGTAACAGAAGAACTATCAGCTCAAGAAATTTACGAGATGGGACGCAAGGTTGAGCCATTTGTGATAGCTAAGGATACTCGTATGGGGCATATTCATTTATCGGTCAAAGATAGTCAGCTAGCAACGGCTTTCTATCAGGATGTTTTGGAGCTGGCAGATAAGTATACCATTCCAAGTGCTAGTTGGATTGCTTCAGGTGATTACCATCACCACTTGGCTGTCAATGAATGGGGTGGCAAAAACTTAGCCAAACGTGAAAAAGGGATGATTGGTCTTGCCTACTACGTCCTTGAAGTAGAAGACAAAGAAGATTTGATTACCATAGCAGAACGTGCTAAGAATCGTGGAGCAGAGGTCAAATGGTTATCTTCTAATGCGTTAATCTTCGAGGATAATGATGGTATTTTGACACGAGTGAGAAAAAATATTAATAATTAGTGATTTTCAAGTCGTAACTATTGACATTACATTTGAAAGGTCTATAATGGTTATTGTAATCAAAGTTGTTACAAATAAACTTAACAATTTTAACAATTAACATTCATCACAAAGAAAGAGGGAATAACTATGACCTACTTTACAGACTTACAAACAAAGCGCCGTTCTATCTACGCATTAGGAAAAGACCTTGAGCTCTCTAACCAAGAATTGATTGAAACCGTTCAAGGGGCTGTTCTTAACACTCCGACAGCCTTTAACTCACAAACATCACGTGTGGTGATTTTGCTGGATGAAGAATCAGATGCTTTCTGGAATGAAATCGCTTATTCAGAGCTTGAAAAAGTAACGCCAGCAGAAGCTTTTGAGGCAACAAAAGAACGTTTGGCAGGTTTTGCCCAAGCTAAGGGAACAATCCTCTTCTACGAAGATCAAGATGTAGTGAAAGGCCTTCAAGAGCAATTCCCACTTTACGTTGAAAACTTCCCAATTTGGTCAGAGCAAGGTCACGGAATCGCTCTTTATGCAACGTGGTTGGCTTTGGCTGAGAAGAATATCGGCATGAACGTACAACACTACAATCCACTTGTTGATGCCCAATTGGCTGAAAAATACGACATTCCAGCTAACTGGAAACTCCGTGCTCAAGCACCATTTGGTCAAATCGTTGCACCAGCAGGAGATAAAGACATCCAAACAGAAGGTCGTTTCAAAGTTTTTGGCGACAAATAATCACTTTAATTTAGTCAGTCGGCTTGGCAATGACTGAACAAAATCATAATGATAAGACAAAAAAGTAGCAGGGTTGAGAAATCCTGTTATTTTTTTATCTTAAAAATAGTAATACCCAAGGAAAGTTATAGCTTGAATTTTAAAACTTCCCTTAGGTGATAGCAAATGTCAGCGGCCTTCTAAGAAATTCTATGAGTAAAGTTTGAATCCTCGATTTTAAATTTTTAGGCTCGGGCTAAGACAATTCTCCCAACTTCCGAGTATCTGAAACTATTTGGTTTCGGGCGCTTGCGTAACGGCATCTTGCACATCAATTATTCTAAGTCATTTTTTTGAAGAAGAAGTGATATAAGATGTTAGAAAAGTTGTGTTATTTATATCATATTTCCAATTATTTTGATAATATTCTTTTTATTTTTGACAAAGATGCTTGTCAAAAATAAAAAGAAGCGTTACAATAGTTTTAGACGAAAGAAGGAGAGGTATTCTTATGGGAGCCATATGGATTCTTTTTATCCCTTTTATAGTTATATTTTATGCAAGCTCAGAAAAGAAGATAAAAGGATTGAACAGACGTATCAAAGGGTTGGAAAAACAATTGAAAGGAAATAAAGAAATGTCTCGACTTTTAGAAGAATTGAAAGGGCAAACGGTCAGTGTTAGACTAAATGGTTTTGGAAGTAATTGGAAAATTGTTGATTTTGATGAAGATTGGGTCAAATTAAGCCGTGTGATTAAGCAACATAGAGTGACAAAATTAGTTCGTATTGAAGATGTTGAATTAATTCAACAATTGAGGTAGCCATAATGATCTTAAAAAATCGACTGAAAGAGCTGAGGGCGCGTGATGGGCTCAACCAATCTGAGCTAGCCAAGTTAGCAGGGGTCTCACGTCAGTCCATCAGTCTCTTGGAGCGAGGGGAATATACCCCTTCTGTAATTATTGCCATCACCATCGCCCAGGTTTTTAAAGAGCCTGTGGAAAATGTTTTTAGTCTTGTAGAGGAAGAGGAATGATTATGAAAAAGCAACAACAAGAACGATCTCCACGTTACCGTTTTTGGAGAAATGTAGGGATCATTACAGTTTCTGGTTTGATCGGAGGAGTCATCGGAGTTTTGACAGGCATGTTTGGATCAGAAAAGCCACTTGAAATCCAAACCTTCTTTAGTAAAGAAGTACTCTTTTTGGACTCAGCAGTTTTATTTCTGATCGTATTTATACTCACGATGGCCTTGTTGATTCATGCGAGAAAAGTCCATCAAAAAATGCTCCAAATAGATGACGAAGATGAGGCCTATCACTATGACATTCAAAAGAATAAACTGTATGGTTTAGCGACCATTTTTAAAGGCATCATGATCTTGTCATATTTTTTAGTCATCATCTTTTATTGTCAATTGATGTCTATGGATAGACCTGGCACAGGGAACTTGGCTTTTATCTTTGGAGACTTTACCATGCTCTATCTTTTTCTTGCCTTGATTGTCCTATTTTTCCTAGTGGATTCCTTCTATCGAAAGACCTTTCATCAGCTTTATGGAAAACCAATTCCCCGCAATGCCAATGCCAAGGAAGTGCGTATATTCATGATGAGTATGATGGATGAAGCAGAAAAGCAGATTAGCTACGAGGAAAATTTCGAAGTGGTTGTCAAGTTAAGCAATTATATCTTGCCGAGCCTTCTCCTTGTTCTCTTAATTATTGGAATTGCCTTCCAGACGGATATCCTTTTAGCTTTGATTGTTGTATCCATCATCTATATTTATATCCTTATTTCACAATACAAGATTACCAAACGTTATTATAAAGAGTAAATGTATCATCCATGTTAGAAATCTGTAAAAGCTTTTGGAAGTGATAGAGAGCCCTTCTTATTGAATATCTTATCTTCCATTACCATCAATGGGTGTACTATCGGTCTTGAATCTTAGGGATTATGGGAGATTATCAAACTTTCCCTTAGCTTTCGTTTATTATCTAAGCCCTCAGTTGATGCTGAGGGTCTTTTATTTCTCAATTGATTTTTGAAACCCTTTTCACTACAATAGAGATACAGAAAAGGAGGCAGAGATGAAGTATATTGATTTTGCTGAAAATGAGCGTTTATCAACCATTGTCCTTGGGATGATGCGGATCAGTCAGATGAGTGAAGATGAGGTGGAGGCCTTGGTGGAGGCAGCCTTGTCAATTGGCATTAACACTTTTGATCTGGCAGATATCTATGGCGATGGCCAGTGTGAGGTCCTGCTGGGTAAGGTTCTCAAGCGCCGTCCGGATCTTCGGAATCAGATGTGGATCCAGTCCAAGTGTGGGATTCGCAAAGATGGTTTTACTTATTTTGATTTTTCTAAGGACTATATTTTGGACTCTGTCGATGGCATCCTCGAGCGCCTCCAGATCGAGCGCTTAGATAGTCTCCTCCTTCACCGACCGGATGCCCTCATGGAGCCTGAAGAAGTGGCAGCAGCTTTTGATTACTTGGAGCAAGCTGGCAAGGTCCGTCATTTTGGGGTGTCCAATCAAAATCCTATGATGATGGAATTGCTCAAAACAGCTGTCAAACAACCCCTCAAGGTCAACCAGTTGCAGTTGAGTGCCGCCTTTACACCGAGCTTTGAAGCTGGTTTTCATGTCAACATGGAAGGGCCAAAAGCAGCCGTGCGAGATGGCAGTGTCTTTGAGTATTGTCGCTTAACCGATACGGTGATTCAAGCCTGGTCTGTCCTTCAGCATGGCTATTTCAAAGGGAACTTTGTCGGCAAGGAAGAGTTTGTAGCCCTCAATCAGGTCCTCAATGACTTGGCGAAGAAATACCAAGTCACTCCGACAGCCATTGCCCTAGCTTGGGTCCTCCGTTATCCAGGTAAGATGCAGGCCGTCATCGGAACGACCAAACTCCAGCATGTCCTTGAAGCGGGGAAAGCAGTAACCGTTACCCTAACGCGCAAGGAATGGTACCAAATCTACTTGGCTGCAGGTAATGATTTGCCTTAGAATAGTTGTTAGTAGACCAGCTCTCACTTGTATTAGTGGGCTGTTTTTTTTGTTTTATGCTTTATAGATTTTTCTTGACAAGTCTTTCTTTATTATGGTACTATTTTAGGAAACAACTGTTGCGCAACAATCGTTGCGCGAAAGGAGTCTTATGCCACCAAAGGTTAAATTTAGTAAAGAAGCTATGATTGGGACAGCTTTACAATTGGTGAGAGAAGAGGGCATGGCTAGTTTGACGGCTCGAGCATTAGCGGAGAAACTGGGAGCCACGCCAAGGGTCATTTTTGGGCAATTTGCAAATATGGCTGAGTTACAAGCAGAGGTTATTGTTGCTGCGGAAATGGTAGTGGTGGAATATATACGAAAGGCTTTAGAAGATGAGAAGCCTTTTCGATCTGTCGGGGTTGCTTATATCCTTTTCGCCTCAAAAGAGCCCCAACTCTTTCAATTGCTTTTCCAAAATCCTAGCAAAGATCCGATTCGTCGCTTTCAAGATTTTCTTCCCATGAAGGATCATAGCTACCAATTGGTTCTGGAGTCGATTGTCGCAGACTATCCGTTGACGTTAGAGGAGGCTAGTCGCTTGTACCAGCATTTATTTATCTACTCACACGGAATGGCCTCTATGGTTGCTTCTGGTATTTATCAGTTCAGCATGGAAGAACTGATTGGTTTATTGACAGAAGTTTGTCAATCTCTCATCAAAGAAATGGTAGGAAAGAAATGATTCAACTAGAAAATGTTCACAAAAGTTATGGCCAAACCAAGGTTTTAAAAGGGATTGATTTGCAGATTCAAGACCAGGATGATGTGGTTATCCTAGGTCCTTCTGGATCAGGAAAGTCCACTCTCTTAAACGTATTATCCGGATTAGAGAAGGTGGACGAGGGGCATATCCTCATTCAAGGGAAGGATTTGTCTCAACTCATGGATGCTCAATTGACGGCCTTTAGACGTGAGAAGATTGCCTTTATTTTCCAGCAGTATTATCTATTGCCTAATCTGACGGTTAGACAGAATGTAAAGATGGGAGCTGACCTAGCAAACAATCATGATTTTTTGCAGATCATCGAGGATTTGGGGCTTGGCGATAAGCTGGACAAGTATCCAAGTGAATTGTCTGGTGGAGAACAGCAGAGAGTCTCCATTGCTCGTGCCTTGGCCAAAAAGCCAGAGATTCTTTTCTTAGATGAGCCGACGGGAGCCCTGGATGAAGAAACAGGGCGCAAGATTCTCGACTATATCTGGAAGTTAAAGGAAAAGTTGGGCTTTACCTTAATTATGGTGACGCACAACCAAAATATTGCGGATATGGCCAGAACCATCATTCGTGTCAATAGTGGCAAGATCACCCAAGTTGTGACCAATGATCAGCCTCAGACTGCTTATGAGATTGGATGGTAAGCCATGTTTTCAGTAAAAGATATTCGAAAATTAGTTGTCGTCAGTATCATTGGGGCTTGTGCAGTCTTTGTGGCCAATCTCTTCTTGAATTTTTACATGGATATCGAGCAGATGGAGATTTCTAAAACCAATCCGATGATTACGACCTACTATGATGCCCAGGTTTCGCTATCTTGGATGGTGGCCATGGTCAGTGGAGTTGTCTTGTCCTTGACGTCGATCCTTCTCATGTGTTTTTATATCAAACAATTTGTCGATGACCACAAGGAACAATTAGGGATTTTAAAGGCTTTGGGCTATAGCAATGGCCAGTTGGCGAAACGATTTTGGGCTTTTGGACTCAGTTTTGGAGTTGGAGCACTTCTTGGCTATTTCGCTTCTTTTCTTATGATGGGTCATTTTTATGACTTTCGCAATGAGAAGGGGATTTTGCCAGACATTACCATTCATTTTCACTGGCAGCTCTTGGTTGCTTTGGTGATACTGCCAACGACTTTCTTTATGGTCCTTGCGATTGGCTATGCTAGAAGACAACTACAAACGCCGGCCCTTCGCTTATTGAAAAAATCTCCAACACCGAATAAAGTCAAAAGGAGAAAAAGGGCTCCTAAGAAAGAGAAATCCTTCCTAAAAGAGCTGTCCTCGTCGCTGATTTGGGGAAGAAAATCGATCCTGTTTTTTGTGTTCTTTGGTTCCATGTGTTTTGCGGCCATGATTCAATTGTCCTTTGGCCTAAGGGATTACACAGATGATATCATCCAAACCATGATGATCATGATTGGCTTGATCTTGTCTTTTTCCATTCTCTTTTTGTCATTGGGAATTGTGGTCTCAGAAAGTCGCGAAACCTTGGCTCTTATGAAGGCTTTTGGCTACACTGATCGGGAATGCCAAGGTCATATTCTCGCTCCTTATCGTTTCTGGGCTTATCTAGGATTTGCCCTTGGGACGGCTTATCAATACGGCATCATGGAAATTTTGATTGGTGTGATCAAAGACACCGTTCCTGAAAAGATTGAGCATAACTTTGATTGGAACGTTTGCTTCTGGACCCTGCTCGGTTTTGCTGTGGTTTATGAAAGCCTCTTTTATCTATCCAACAGAAAACTCCAAAAACAAACCATCAAAGAAGTACTCTTAGCAGAATGATTTCGTTACTATCAATCATAAAGAGTCAATTATTCTAAGGAGCAAAAGATAGTATTATGAAAACTCTACATAAGAGACTAAATTCACTATCACAAGATTATGACCAATCACAATCTTGTGATAGTTTACATCTTATTAACATTGCCCCAAAATTCTTGAATTCTCTATTGTAAAAGCGTAAGATAGACACTGTTTTAATTCTAGTGCATTAAAACATGCCTTGTAATATTTTTTAAGATGTACAAGGAAAAAATTTATAAAAGAGGAGTCTCGAATGTCAGATAAACAAATGAAAACCCTTGGTTGGGTAGCAACCTTTATGTCAGTGATGATGTACGTATCTTACGTACCACAAATCATGGACAATTTGTCTGGTCATAAAGGAAACTTTATCCAACCTTTGGTAGCGGCTATCAACTGTAGCCTTTGGGTTTACTATGGTCTCTTTAAAAAAGAACGTGACCTTCCCCTTGCTGCTGCAAATGCGCCAGGTATCATCTTTGGATTGATTACAGCATTGACAGCTTTGTTCTAAAATAAAGCGAAATTTCTTTTTATGCTATTTTTCTTAACGCAGAAAACGAGAGCAGAACTAGCGACAGTCAGAGATTGTCGTTCTAGTTTTACTCTCGTTTTATTTTTAGTTATTAAGAAGAACTTTGATAGCATCTTCCATTTTTAGTGGATCAGTTTTGGAAGAAAAGCGTTCTACGACTTTACCTTCACGGTTAATCAGAAACTTAGCAAAGTTCCATTCAATTCTAGCCCCAAGCGGTCCAGATTTTTCTTGTTTTAGCCAATCAAAAAGTGGCTCTGCTTCCTTACCATTGACCTTGATTTTGGCAAACCGAGGGAAGGTTGTATGATAATTGAGGGTGCAGAAGGTATTGATTTCTTCAGCACTACCAGGTGCCTGTCCCATAAACTGATTACAAGGAAAATCAAGAATCTCGAATCCTTGGTCTTTGTATTTATCATAGAGTTCCTGCAAGCCCTGATACTGTGGCGTCAAACCACAGCCTGTTGCTGTATTGACGATTAAGACACCTTGCCCTTATAGTCCTGGAGAGACACGGGTTGGTCAGCTTGATTTGAAACTGTAAAATCGTATAAGGTTGTCATAGGAAATCTCCTTTGGTTTAGTTGAGACTATTATAGCAAAGTTAGTCAGAGAAGTGATTTTCCAGGAAGACTAGAGACTAAATTATGTTTGTGATAGTAATTCTCTATCTTGGTGTTAAGAATTACTTATAGCTGATGGCAATAATACTATGTAGGGATATATGCTTAAAAGAGGAAACAATAGGATCTAACGTGATTTAGATTACTATATCATAAATTTTATTTATGGCTAGGGATAACATTTCTTTATTTTTCGGATGTGATAATCTCTGATAAGATAATGTCATTCAGTTTTGAAGCAACCAATGATAATAAGAGATTATAGTATTTTAGGTGAATTCATTGAGTTGTTGATTTTAGGATGAAAGAAAAGGAGTTTCTTATGTCAGAAAAAAGAGAGTTAGTTTTGAAAGCATTTCGTGGAGAAAGTGTTGATCGTGTCCCAGTAGGATTTTGGCATCATTTTACTACTGAAGACGAGTGGTTACATGGTTTTGAAAATCCAGAAATTATTGATAAAAATAAAGCTGGTCATAAAAAATTTATTGAAGAAGTCAAACCTGATTTTGTTAAATTGATGAGTGATGGTTTCTTCGCATACCCACAACCTGCTTTTAAAGATTTTAAGTCAATCAGTGATTTGCAAACGATTGAACCTTTAGGTGCAAATCATCCTTGGATTTCTGCACAAGTCGAACTTGTAAAAAGTCTGATTGCTGATTTTCCTGAAGATATTGTTGCAATTTACAATATCTTCGCTCCGGTTACTTATTTAAAATGGTTAGTTGGAAAAGTTTCAGGTGGCGATGATCTTATCGCAGATTACATTGTGGAAAACCGAAAAGCTTTGAAGCATGTTTTAGATGTTATTGGCGAAGACATTGCGAGTCTTAGTCAGAGGGTGATTGAAGAAGCAGGTGCTGATGGTATTTACCTAAGTGTTCAAAGTATTCAAGATGAGCGAGTTAGCGCTGAAATTTATAAAGAAATCATTGCTCCAAGTGAATTAAAGGTTTTAGAAGCAGCTAATGGAGCCAAAGGACATAATATTCTACATATTTGCGGTTACGAAGGAGCCCGTAATAACATCGAACTCTTTAAAGATTATCCTGCTCAGGTAGTTAATTGGGCGGTCGGTCCTGAAGGAATTAGTTTGGCAAAAGGTCTTAACATTTTTAGAGGTCGCACAGTTCTTGGAGGATTTGAAAATGGAAAAGACGGTCTTCTATATACTGGAACTAAAAAAGCTATTCAAGAAAAGGTTAGGGAGATTATTGCTGATACTGGAATCCATGGGTTAATCATTGGTGCTGATTGCACGATTCCAAGTGATATTAACCATGAGCGTATTGAATGGGTACGTGAAGCAGCAATTTTGTAAGAAAAAGGAGAGATTAATATGAGTAAAAAGACATGGATTATTGGTGGAGCTGTTGTTGTAGCACTTATTGGGGCTACAGTTATTGGACGTAGCTTAACAGGAGATAAAAAAGCAAAATCAGACTCTGGAAAGGTAACAACATTAAAAGTTGCCCATACTCAAAACTATGTTCCTTATGATTTTGTTGATAAGGATGGTAATTCTGATGGCTATGAGGTAGCTGTATTAAAGGAAATTGATAAAAAGCTTCCACAGTACAAATTTGAATATACTGGAACAAGTGATGATGATCTTTTGATTGGTTTAGAGTCAGGTAAATATGACATTGGTACTAAGGGTGCGTGGTACACAGATGAACGTGCTAAAAAATTTATTATTCCTAAAGATCCAATTGGAGCAAGTATTATTGGATTTACCATTCGTAAGGATGATAAAGATAAATATAAAAATATCTCTGATTTTGCAAAACAAAATGGTCGCTTGGTACCAATCTCACCACAAAATGCTCAGTGGAATGTTATCAAAGACTACAACGATGAGCATAAAGATCAACCAATCGAGTTAACATCTGCGGAATCTTTCCAAGTTTCAGATGCCTATGCATGGGTTCTGGAAAATCGTTATGATGCTTACTTTGATATTAAATTATCTTTTGAAAAGGCTGTAACTGATAAAGATGGTGCATATCATCAATATGCAGATAAATTGACTTGGTTCCCTTATAAAGGAATTCCAACCTATCCACTCTTCCATCGAGATAGTAAGAACGAAGAGTTTTCAAAAGAATATACTAAGGCTATCAAGGAACTAAAAGAAGACGGTACACTTGAAAAGTTATCTAAAAAATACTTTGGTGAGGATGTCTTCTCATACGTAGACAAATAAGTAAATTGTAACGTCGTAAAAGTATGATGTTTTGATAAGCTTCTGAAGTGAGTTTAGTTAGGAGAAAATATGGTCAATTATGACATTTCAAAAGTTTTTGGAGCATTACCTGAAGTCATAAAGGGCTTACCAATGACATTATTGGTTATCATATTAACGACTTTACTTGGGTCGTTATTAGGAGGATTAATTGCTTGGGCAAGCCTTTCCAAGGATAAAGCTTTGGAGAATTTAGCTGAGGGATATGTTTTTATCTTACGCTGTACCCCACCTATTGTGCTATTATTCTTGGTATTTTACGGAGTTCCAGAATTTCTTAATTGGTGGTTAGGATTAGATATTAATAATTGGTCCAAATTGATATTCGTTCTTGTGACCATGGTTCTCCTATTCTCAGCAATGATATCAGAAGTGTTTAAAGCGGCTTATCAAGCAATTCCTAAAGGTCAATTAGAAGCTGGGCTTAGTATTGGGCTTACTTCTGAACAAACCTTTGTAAGAATTATTGCCCCTCAAGCATTTAAGGTTGCTTTACCAAATATTACAACAGCTATACTTAATCTTATGCGCGATGCAGCTTTGGCTTATACAATTGGTTTTATTGATGTTATGGGCAAAGGGAATCTTTTGATTAGTCGCCATTTAGGAAATTATTCTTTGGAGACTTATACAGCTGTTGCCCTTGTTTATTGGGGAATAGCGTTAATTCTATCGTTGATTTCTAGGATAACAGAACAACAATTGAGTGTAAAAGAGAGGTAAATAATGAATATTACTTTTATAATAGATACCTTTATCAAGGCTTTATATGGTGTTCCGGTAACTCTGGGAATCATGGTTGTGGCAATTTTATTGAGTTTTCTACCTGCTTTATTTCTCGCTTTAGGGCAGATTTATAAGTTGAGAGGTGTCAAGACTTTTTCAATTGTTTATCTTGCATTTATTCGTGCAACACCTCCAATTCTGTTAATTTTATTTTTTTATAGTTTGTTCCCTAGTTTGTTAAATCAATTTTTTAAAGGAATTGGGAGTCACATAGATGTCTTCAAAGTTAATCCGCTTTACTATGCTTTTATTATCTATAGCTTGATGACGACAGGAAGTTTATCGGAAATCATTCGATCAGCATTACAAACTGTTGATAAAGGTCAACTAGAAGCTGCACAAGCCATAGGTTTAACAACAAGACAAGCTTATCTGAGAATCGTTTTTCCTCAGGCACTTAAGTCTGCTCTTCCCAATTTGTGTAACTTAGTTATCAATATTGTGAAAGGAACGTCACTTGTCTTTGTTATGACGATAAAAGATATTACCGCAATTGCACGAGTTGAAGCAGCATATGGATATCAATATTTTGAATCTTATTTTGTCATCTTCATTTTATATTTAATCATTTGTGGTATCATTCAAGTTCTCTTTAACCTTGGAGAAAGAAAATTGCAATTTACATAGAGGGAGTCACTATGCTAGAAGCTAAACATATATCAAAAACATTTGGAAATCGTCAGGTTCTTGTTGATGTTAATCTACAAGTGAAACAGGGAGATGTGGTTGTCATCTTGGGACCATCAGGTTCAGGAAAAACAACTTTCTTACGTTGCCTAAATCACTTGGAGAAAGCAGATGGAGGTCAATTAACAATTTCGGGTAAGGACTACTCTTTGGATAAGTTATCAAAGAAAGATATTTTAGATATCCGAAAGAAGACAGCTTTTGTATTCCAACACTACAATTTATTTGCAAACAAGACTGCCATCGAGAATATCTTGGAAGGTTTAGTGATTGCTAGGAAAGTTCCTAAAAGTGAAGCGCAACAGATTGCTGAAGAAGCACTTAAAAAAGTTGGTCTTCTGGATTTTAAAGATTACTACCCATCACAACTTTCAGGTGGACAACAACAACGTATTGGTTTAGCCAGGGCTATAGCAGTTAAGCCGGAGGTTATCTTGTTAGATGAACCAACATCGGCACTTGATCCAGAACTAGTTGGGGATGTTCTGGATGTCATGAAACAACTTGCTCATGAAGGAACAACAATGGTGGTTGTTACTCATGAAATGGGGTTTGCACGAGATGTAGCTAATCATGTCGTTTTCATGGATGGTGGTCATGTCATCGAAGAGGGGAGTCCAAAAGACATTTTTTACAGACCAAAAGAAAAACGTACACAACAATTTTTGGCACGTATTCTTTCTGATGCTAGTTATGATTTGGAATATATGATTTGATTCATCATTGATAAGTTATAATTAGAGTATATAATTCTTGTATAAATAAAATAGGCTGAGGTTATTTCTCAGCCTATTTTTAGTTTCCTAAATGTAATGTTAGTTTATATGGTACTTAACTCCCACAAAAAACCAAGACTTTCGTCTCGGTTTCAGGTTTCATCTCATATTAAGACACCACATGTCCGTCTTTGTCGAAGGTATAGAGTTTACCATCGATGAGGACAGAGCGGTTTGTGTATTTTTCACCTGTTTTAGGGTCGAAATAGTAGGTGTAATTATCAACTGTGACGAAGCGTCCTAGGACTTGTTTGCCTTTAGCGTCGAAGTAGAGGACCTTGCCATCAACTTCTTGGAAGCCGGTCACTTTCTCACCCTTGTCATTGTAATAGTAGTTGTCGCCTTTATCGTAGACAATACGATTGCGGTAGGCAGGTTCACCCTTGCGGTCAGTAACCACGCCATTGTCATCAGCGTTATAGGCTCTATCTCCAATGACAAAACGTCCTGTTTCAAGGTTTCCGCTAGCTCGGAAGTAGTAGTCCTTGCCGTCGATGGTTTGCCAACCAGTAAGAGCAGCCCCGTCGTTACCATAGTAGCGTGTTGGGTAGTATGGGAAGCGTGGAGAACCTTCGTAATTATATGATTTTGAAAAGGCGTTGCGTGTCATGATACCAGTCAATTGGTCAAATTGGTAAATATTATTGTTGATTGCGACCTCAGTACCTTTGGCTTGACGGCCATCTTCATAGAAATAGTAACTGACGCCATCAAAGGTCTTCAAACCAGTGACTTTTTGGCCATTTTCATAGAGATAACTTGTACCGCTAGGATCCGTCTTCAATTGGTCAAAGTGGATGGCTTTTTCTTTTGTCGCATCAATACCCTTGGCATCAAAATTAAAGGTTACACCGCGATATGTAAGGGCTTTGTTAGTTGTTGCAATGGCAACGTTTGTGGTTACTTTTTGGCCATTTGGTGCTGTGAAGGTCATAGGTGTTGAGTCGAAATGATAGAGGTGTCCATTAAGAATATCCCATTCGTCAAAAGTTGACCATTGTGATTGGCGGACGCTACTATATTTAGACCCAATAATCTTGCCATCATACTGATAAGGACCTTCTTTGATATTACCGTCGTTATCTGTGACATAGACATCTTCAAGGTCATAAGCATTTTCACCAGTACGCTTAAACTCAGGATAGAGACCATTTGTCAAGAGTTTTCCATCTGGGCTAAAGAGCTGAGAGTTGACGACTCCTGTGTAGAGACTTCCTTTAATGGCATCATTATCAGAATAGTCGCTACCATAGTAACGGTTGCCATCAACTTCAAACCAACCTGTCTTGAAGGCACCATCACTTCCTGCGTAGTAGATAGTTTCAGAGAAGACACCGTAATGGTCAGTGGATGTATCATGATAAAAGGCGTTGCGAAGAACAGCACCAGTTTCGCTGTTAGCGAAATACTGGTTATCACCTAGAGTAAAGAAAGCACCTCGGACTTGATGGCCCTTATCGTTAAAGTAGTAGAGGTCCTTGTTAATAGTTTGGAAACCAGTGACCTTTTTGCCGTTAGCATCATAGTAGTACCATTCTTGATCGCTACCTTGAACAAATTGGTTTCGATTTGAGGTTTGAGCAGTTTTAAGAGTCGCCACACCATTGCTATCAAAGTTATAGACCGTACCGTTTAAGGTAAGTGAGCGATTAACCCACTTGTCACCTGTATTTGGATCGAAGTAGTAGGTTTTGCCGTCAATGGTAACCAGTTGTCCCTTGGCTTGGACACCATATTCGTGGAAATAAAGGTTCTGACCGTTAATGGTTTGGAAACCAGACACGGCTTTACCATCAGATCCGAAGTAGTACCAAGAGTTATCTCTATTAACGAATTGGTTAGTTACTGGATTTCCATTATCTTTATCGAAATAGTAGATATCGTTACCGTAGTAAAGAAAGTCCCCTTTGACTTGTTGACCATTGTCATTGAAGTAGTGAAGGCTACCGTCTACTGTTTGAAAGCCATGAAGCGCTTTACCATCTTTACCAAAGTAATACCAATTCCCTTTATCATCAGAAACATAACGATTGGTTACCATAATACCAGTCTTAGGATCAAAGTAATACTGTTGTCCGTTTAGGTTTTGAACGCTTGTCTTATAGTCGGATTGGCTACGGTCTAGGAATTCGGTTTGGAAACCAAATGGGGCTGAGAAGCCTTTAGTTGCCTTGTAATTGTCGAAGTAGTACCAGTTACCCGATTTATCTGAGACAAAGACAGAATCAGGTTGATTACCAGTAGCATCAAAGTAGTAAAGATTACCATTCTCGGTAACAAAGTCATCTTTTACCATCTTGCCATCTTTATCGAAGTAGTAGTAACCAAAGTATTTATGGTTTGCATAATCAAGATATTGGCGACCTGTCACACGACGTCCATTGTCTTTATCGAAATAGTAGCTATCACCATTAATAGTAACAATTTCGTTTTTAGCTTGTCGACCGTCTTCGTGGAAGTAGAGGTTAAAGCCATCGATGTTCTGAGCACCAGTGACGGGTTTCCCATCTTTACCGAGGTAATACCAGTTGTGGTTGTTGTCTTCAATAAACTGGTTGCGTTTGTTCGTTTCAGGCAGAACTGCTGTCAAACGACCTTGGGCATCAGCCTTATAGGCTTGACCATCAATGTTGATAGAGGTATTGGTTACCTTACGTCCATTGGCTTTGTCATAGTAGAAAGATTGTCCATTTTCTGTGATAATCTCACCCTTGGCCTGCTTGCCATCCTCGTGGAAATAAAGGTCGAAATGGTCAACGTTTTGGGCACCTGTCAGATTTTTCCCGTCTTTAAGGTAGTACCAGTTGCCCTCAGCATCGCTCTTGAATTGACCGCCAGAAACGACAGTAGTTTCAACAGATTCCGGTGTTTGGCTGTTTACGTCAGTGACTGTGCTAGCTGTTTCTGAAGTTGAAGTAGCAGTTCTCGTTTCGCCACTAGACAAATTGTAAGTGCTACTTGCTTGGTCTTCTTTAAGGACTGGCTGCTTATCAGTTGTGACAGTAGCAGTTGTATCACTTGCCTTATTGCTTGCGACTTGATCAGCTTCTGTCGTAGCCACAGTTGTTTCTGTGACGACAAGCTCAGGATCCTGACTGACGTTTTCAGGCGTGCTAGCTGAGGTAACTTGATTTGTAGCTTGCTCGTCGGCAGAGACACCAACTCCAATCAATGAGGCACCAAGTGCCAAACCAGACACGGCAATGGTAACCCATTGTTTTTTCACTTTATGAAGTTTAAAATGAACTTTATTTTCCATAAAAGTTCCCCTTTTCCTTTTTAATGCCCCCATTCTAACATCTTTCATTAGAAGAATCAAACGCATTCATAAGATTTTCATAGTTTTTCTAAAAATTGAAAATTCTTTCTAGGCAAGGATTTGAGAAACGAAAAAGAATGATTTAGGACCACTTTAGCAAGCTCCTTTTAATCGAGATGTATGTAAAATTAAAAAGTAAGCACTGGAAGTCCCCATCTTCAACATAGCATTCACCAATAAAAGTATAAAAATACAGAAAAAGGTCCATTTAGACCAAGAAATATGGTATAATAGTTCGGTATTTCGCAAAAAATGGAGTATAAAAATGAGTATTTTTCGTAAAAAGGATGTCGGTCTCGCTCAGACTGAGATGAAACGACATCTGACCCTTAGGGATGTGGTCCTGCTGGGAATCGGTGCCATGGTTGGTACAGGAATCTTTACGATTACTGGTACTGCGGCATCGACTCTGGCTGGTCCTGCCCTGATTATTTCGGTCTTGATTTCAGCCGTGTGTGTTGGTATGTCAGCGATTTTCTTTGCTGAGTTTGCCTCACGTTACCCATCAGCCGGTGGTGTCTATGGTTACCTCTATGCTGTCTGGGGGGAGTATCCTGCCTGGATGGGTGGCTGGTTGACCATGATTGTCTTTATGAATGCCGTATCCAGTGTTGCTTCTGGTTGGGGTGCCTACCTCAAGGGGCTACTGGCTAGCTTTGGTCTTAAGTTGCCTCAAGCCATCAGTGGACCTTTCAATCCCAGTCAAGGTACTTACATAGACCTCTTGCCAGTCTTGGTCTTAGTCTTGGTGACGGCTCTTCTTCTCATGAATTCTAAGCAGGCTCTACGTTTGAACTCCCTCTTGGTAGTGCTCAAGTTTTCAGCCTTGGCGGTCTTTATCTTAGTGGGGCTCTTCCATTTGATTCCTAGCAACTGGGCAGATTTTGCACCATTTGGCTTTGGACAAATTTATGGAGGAAAGACAGGAATTATGGCGGGTGCTTCCCTCATGTTCTTTGGTTTCCTTGGTTTCGAATCTATCTCTATGACAGTAGACGAGATTAAAGAGCCGCAAAAGAACGTTCCTCGAGGTATCGTTCTTGCCTTGATTATCGTAGCTTCACTTTATGCAGTGGTTTCGCTGGTCTTGACAGGAGTGGTCCACTATACCAAGTTGAATGTTGATGATGCCGTGGCTTATGCCCTTCGCTATATCGGTATTTCTTGGGCGGCCAACTATGTCTCTGTGGTTGCTATTATGACCTTGATTACGGTATGTATTTCAATGGCCTATGCCCTTAGCCGTATGGTTTATAGCCTGGCGCGTGATGGTTTCCTTCCTCAAACCTTCCAAAAGGTTTCAAAGACTAATAAGGTTCCACATCATGCGACGCTTTTGACAGGTGTTTTGTCAGCTATCTCAGCAGGTATCTTCTCTTTGGCCAATATGGCATCCTTGGTTAACATTGCGACCTTGGCTTACTTGGTCCTCTTGGCTATTGCCCTCATTATTCTTCGTAAGGACAAGGGCTTGCCACAGAAGGATGAGTTTAAGGTTCCATTTGTTCCTGTCTTGCCCATTATTTCAATTATCGTCTGCCTCTCCTTTATGAGTCAGTACAGTTGGCAGACATGGTTAACCTTTGGTTTGGCAGTGCTAATTGGGTCAGCGATCTATGCCTTTTACGGTTACAAACATTCTAAGTATTAAGATGAAAACGTTAGGTCTGATGATCTAGCGTTTTTTGATATAATGGAAGGAGAGTAAAAGCAGGAGTAGATTGATGAAATCAGACCAGATGTGGCAAGCCTATAAGATTTTAAATCAGACAATCGGAGATAAGATTGATGCCTGGGCCTTTGGCGTGGAAGCAGATTATTTGGCAGAACTCGTATTGATGGGGCAAAAGACAGCAACCAGTTCAGCTTTTGACTTGTATGCAGTGGGGAATGAACCATTGCCCAAGGAAAATGAACTGAGCGTCATTCTTGATAGTAAGGAGAATGCTATTTGTATTATTGAAACGACGAAAGTTGAGGTCATCCCATTTAAAGAGGTTTCTAAAGACCATGCCTACAAGGAAGGTGAAGGAGACCGTGGGCTAACCTATTGGAAAGAGCTTCATGAGAATCTCTTTAGCAATTGGTTGGAAGAGGTTGGATTACATTTTAGTCAGGACAGTCTAGTTGTTTTAGAAGAATTTAGAGTAGTTTATCCTAGAGATTGAAAGTTCCCAATATCTTGGGGACTTTTTTACTTTAAGGAAAGATTAACCTTTCTTTAAGTCTTGTCTTAGGTTTCTTGTGTTTAATAGAGGCGTCTCAAAAGTAAGAAAGAGGTCCAACATATGACATACAAAGATACAAAACAAACACAAGAACGTTATGCCATTAAAAAATCATCAAAATGGAAAACAGCAGGATCAGTCCTAGTAGCTAGCTTAATTTTTGGTAGCTCGGTCGTCCTAAATGAAAATAAGGTTTCAGCCGATGAGACGAACACTGAATCAACACTCTCAACGGTTACGACGGGTGAAACCACTGCCGATTTGATTGAAGAAAGTACTCAGACCAACAATACATCAGAAACTACTGAAACAAGCACAGAATCGGCTACAAGTACTTCAACTGCGGCTTCAACTTCAGACACTGATTCGTCAACAATAAGTACAACAAGTACGACAGAGGACACGCCTGCTACATCAACAAGCAGTGAAACATCTGATCATTCAAGTACTTCCGCAACTCCAGAAGCAAGTTCTTCTGAAACTGCTGAAAGCACAACTGAAGAGACTTCAGATACAGCAACGACCACTACAGAAGAAAACACTAGCACTAATACAAACACAAATACCACTGAAGCGACGGCCTCAGAAACGGCTTCTGTTCTAACTAACAATTCTTCTGATACTGCTTCTGAGGCAACGACAACTGAGTCTGAAGATAGTGATTCAGAAAGCTCAACGACAACGATTACTTTCAATGGAACAACCGTGGTAACAAGTGATAGCGGTACTGTCACAGTTGATGGAACGACAATTACCATCAATCAAGCAGGATCATACACTTTGACCGGAAATGGTTCAAGCTATACCATTATTGTGTCAGGTAGCGTGACAGATCCAGTTACAATCTACTTGGATGGTGTGACCTTAACGGATTCGTCTATTACTTCCAATTCTTCAGCAGAATTGACTGTTAATGTCCTTTCAGACAGTTCTATTTCTTCAACATCTGCTAATGCAATTGAAGCAGCGGGAGCCTTGACCATTACCAGTGGTACTGGAAGTAGCTTGACCCTTTCAAGCACTGAAAAGCACGCCATCAAGGCTGACAGTGTAACGGTTGACTCTGTAACACTTGATTTGACTTCTGAGGCAAAGGATGGTATCAATGCGACGAAAGCTGTAACTATTAAAAATGCCACAGTCAACATCACGGCAACTGATGACGGTATTCAGGTCGAAGACAAAACAGATGTGAACAGTGGTGATTTGACGATTACCGACTCAACGGTAACCATTAATGCAACTGATAAAGGTATCACGGTTACAGATGAATTGACTGTCGAAGGCAATTCTAAAGTAACAGTTGTAGCAGGTGACGAAGGCCTTGAAGGGCGTTATATCAATTTGACAGGTGGAACCGTTGATATCACTGCTGGTGATGACGGTATTAACGCCACTGAGTGGACGACCAAGGACAGCGCTGATACTTCAAGCTTAACCAATTCGACTTCTGACTTGGAAAATGAAGTGGGCATCAATATTGACGGTGCAACGGTAACTATCTTGGCAGATGGTGATGGTATCGACAGTAACGGCAATGTGACAGTGAAAAGTGGTTCTCTCTACGTCGCTCAGACAAGTGCAGATAATGCTGCTATCGACTACGATGGAACAGGTATTATTTCTGGCGGTACCGTTTGGGCCATAGGTAACCAAGGAATGGCTCAGGCCTTTACAACGGGTTCAAGCCAGTCTTATATCATGGCCAACATCTCTGGTAGTGCTGGAGATACCATCACAGTTACAGATAGTTCTGGAAATGTTGTAGCGACCACAACAGCAACAACTTCATTTGGAAATGTGGTCTTTAGTACCGAGAGTCTAACTTCGGGTGAAACCTATACCATTACGACATCAAGTGGTGCTAGTGTGACTGCAACAGCTACTGAAGAAGGCACAAACAATGGTCCTGGTGCTGGTGGCATGGGCGGCTTCCCAGGTGATGGTTTTGGTAATAGTTCAATGTCTGATAACTTCGGAGGCTACGGCGGACCAACTAGCTATGGTGGCAGCTCTACAAATACGGGTAACGTCAATACCCCATGGGGCCAATCTGCTTCGACAAGTTCTGAGAATACAACTAGCACAAGTAGTACAAGTTCAACAAGCCAGACGGCTAATACTGGACTTCCTACCCCACCAAACTTTGCTAGTCAAACAAGTAACTCAACGTCTTCAAATGTGAGTACCACAACTTCTACGACTGCTAGTGTCACAATGTCTCCAACTGCGAATGCCTCAGCCTCTGCGACTGCTAGCAATTCAGTAGCAACTAATGCGAACCAAGCAGATGCAACTACTTCAGCAACGACAGCCAGAAGCACAAGCCCATCAGGTCAAGGCTCATCAACGACTAGAGCTGCAGAGCCTGAAGTACGATCACTTATATCTGAAGTAGCAGTTGCCAATCAGTCAGCAGAAGCACAGCCTGAACAGGCAAGTACCAATACATCAAGCAGTGCCCAACAACAAGCTCAAGAGACTGCTGAGAAATTGAATAAGATTCTTACTCAAAATCAAACTTCTGAAGCAGCAAAAGGTCAGACAAGAGAAGTTTCAAGTCAAAAGGAAAATGTAAGCTCAGTCGTACAAACTAATCTTGCTCAGAAACAAAATACCCAAACAAGCTCTAAGGCTAATCAGTCATCTAAAAGTTCACAAAGCAATCAAACAAGTAAATCAAGTCTACCAAATACTGGTGATGTGAGCAGTTTGGGACTAGGTGCATTAGGGGCTGTACTTATGACAACATCATTTGCAATTAAAGGAAGCAAGCATTCTCGTAAGTAATTCTAGTTAAGAACATAAAGAAAAACAGAAGCCCTCTTCAAAAAAGGAAAAGAGCTTCTGTTTATTTATTATTATTTTTTAGAAAAAGCATTTTTAAGGCCTTCAACAGCACCTTCAACGCCTTCTTTAACATCTTCGATACCGTCTTTTGCTTTTGCTACCACTTTTTCAACAGCACCTTCGACTTCAGTCTTTTTGTCGCCAGTCAGTTTACCAGCACCCTCTTTAAGAGCGCCTTTAGCTTGATTCAATTTATCTTCGATTCCCATAGTAGAACCTCCTTTTTATGATGAGACCATTGTAGACAATATTAAACGGTAATGCAAGTGATTTGTTTAATAAGTAACGACATTAATGTTTCCTTTATCGTATTCAGCAATAAAGATATCCGAAACGTTTTCATATCCTAATTTTTGAAGCTCTTCATTTAACCAATCTTCCGTTTTACCAATAGTATCAAAAATTTCTGTTTGAATGACCCCATCAGTAATGATTGGATATTTTGGATTTTCATCGCCAGAACGGACCACAATCAATTGGCCGTTCTGTTCAATAACTGCACGTTTAACCTCTTTGAGTTGAAAAATTCCTTGAGAACGTAATTTTAAAGCGACATCAGAAGCTGAAAGTCCTATAGAGCGACAAGCTTCAGGATCTAGTTGACCCTGTTTGATGATGAGAGTTGGTTTACCGTCAATCAAATGTTTGATGAAGCGAATATTGGTGATGAGCCATTTAAGAAGTAAGATCAAAATAGTCCAAATAATCAGGATAACAAAGTACTGAAGGATGGAAACGGTACTATTATAAATTGTACCACCGATGATTCCACCAAGAACAAAGTTCTGTACTTGGTCAGCAGCTGAGCTAGGTGCTAGGTTTCCTTTACCTGTTAAATTGATAACAAAGACGAGTGAAATAAGCCCCAAAGCTAGTTTAATTGCAACAGCAAGATAAAAAGATGTCATTTTTTAACCTCCACGAGTTCAACATCAGACTTGTAAAGTTTTATTTGTTCTAGCAAGTAGCTGTCAGGTTCTGAACCTGAGATGGCACGATAGTATTTGTTTCCAACTTTGAGGATAGCATCATCTGTAGTAGTAGAAGTATTGACATAAACTTTACTCTTATCAACGTCGAGATTTTTAGACACAATCTCGATAAAGTGAAGAGATGCTCTAAATTGGTCATTGTTTGATTGATTGCTTTGGAAATTACTGATAGTAATTAGAACCACGGCAACTAAGGTTAAAATAGAAATAATAGAGAGTTCACGAAACTTAGTATCATGGCGTTCTTTGAAGGCCTTAAAAGCAAATACGCCGGTCACTAAAATAAGTCCTGCAGTAATGGCAACCATAACCCAGTTTTGTTGGCTAATCTGACTTAGCACATAGTCGTAGGAATAGAATTTCATTGAGAGATTTCCTTTCATAATATCTCTAGTATTATTATTATAGGTTAAAAAGTCTTTAAATTCAATCAGTCTATCCGAAAAATGAAGGAATGAGTAGGATTCTTAAAGGAAATTTGCTATTGAAATGACTTGCAGCCATTAAGCCAAAATCTTGTGATTTCTTTAAGGACTTTGTTGATATTTTCACAAATTATGCTTATAATTGAGGTAATCAACAATCAGAACTTGCCTAAATTTTTCGAGAATCAGAAGTCTGGTAACTTAAAGAGATTGGTTATTTTATGTAAGACTTCACTGTTAATCTCTAAGAGAGTCAACACCTTTTCTTGAATTCCAAAAAATGTTAAGGCCTCTCGTTCCTAGAAAAAGGAGTAATTATGTCTGAACCATTATTTTTACAATCTGTTATGCAAGAAAAAATCTGGGGTGGTACGCATTTACGTGATGTCTTTGGCTACGACATTCCAAGTGACCATGTCGGAGAGTACTGGGCTATTTCTGCTCACCCAAATGGTGTTTCTACTATTAAGAATGGTCGTTATGCCGGTCAAACTTTAGATGTTCTTTATGCAGAGCACCGTGAGTTATTTGGCAATCGTCAAGAACCTGTCTTCCCACTTTTGACTAAGATTTTGGATGCCAATGATTGGCTCAGTGTGCAGGTCCATCCAGATGATGCTTATGGACTTGAACATGAAGGTGAACTTGGTAAAACAGAGTGTTGGTATATCATTGCTGCTGAACCAGGTGCTGAAATTATTTATGGCCACAATGCCAAATCAAAAGAAGAACTGCGTCAGCAAATTGAAAGTAAGGATTGGGAAAATCTTTTGACTAAGGTTCCAGTTAAAGCAGGTGATTTCTTCTATGTGCCAAGTGGTACCATGCATGCTATTGGTGCAGGTATCATGGTTCTTGAAACGCAACAATCTAGTGATACGACCTACCGTGTTTATGATTTTGACCGTAAAGATGATCAAGGTAACCTGCGTGAACTCCATCTTGAAAAATCTATCGATGTCCTTAATATCGGTGAGCCAGCCAACAGTCGACCAGTCACAACAAAAGTAGATGATCTCAAGTCAACGCTCTTAGTAGCAAGTGATTTCTTCGCCGTTTATAAATGGGAAATCTCAGGTAAGGCTGATTTTGAAAAGACTGCTGATTACAGTTTGTTTAGTGTACTTGACGGTCAAGGAAGCCTTAAAGTAGATGGGCAAGATTATGACATTGCAAAAGGCAGCCACTTTATTCTTCCTAGCGATGTTGAAACATGGCAAATTAAGGGAGAGCTTGAATTGATTGTCAGTCACCCATAATCAAAATATTAAACTAGACGAGATGAGAATCTTGTCTAGTTTTTTCGTACAAGGATACAGAAAATTAGCAATTTTAAAAACCTTTGTAAATACGTTTCAATAGCTTGAAGTTCCAAACTAATCATGTCATACTAAATAAGTTGACTAAAATTATAATAAACAAGTTGTGTCTATTTGGGGCATAAGATCTTGTTTGTTTTAGATTGGAGAAACTTATGTTAAAAAAGGGAAGCCTTACAGCTTTATTGTTGTTTGGTATGTTCTTTGGAGCGGGAAATCTGACTTTTCCCCCTCAGTTAGGCTTTGAATCTGGAGGTCGTTTTTGGCCAGCCATTGCCGGCTTTGTCCTATCAGGTGTTGGTATTGCCATCCTAACACTGGTTATCGGGACTTTAAATCCTAAGGGTTACATTCATGAGATTTCTCAAAAAATCTCGCCTAAGTTTGCCCTAGTCTATTTGGCAGTACTTTATCTGTCCATTGGTCCTTTCTTTGCCATTCCTAGAACGGCCGCCACCGCCTTTTCAATTGGCTTCTCTCCTTTGATTGGAAGTGGACATACTAGCCTTTGGCTCTTTGTCTTTACCGTAATCTACTTTGCTCTAGCACTTTGGATTGCCATGAATCCATCTAAAATTCTAGATAGTATTGGACGTATATTGACGCCTATCTTTGCCATCATGATTGTTGTCGTTATCGTGGCAGGAGTATTTAAATATGGTGGTTACAATCCTCAGGATGCAAGTCAAGCCTATCAGGCTTCTGCTTTTGGTAAAGGATTCTTGGAAGGCTACAACACCTTGGATGCCTTGGCTTCTGTGGCCTTCAGTGTAGTAGCAGTAGTCACACTCAACCAATTAGGCTTCAAGTCTAAAAAAGAGTATATCTCAACGATTTGGGTCGTTGGTTTCGTAGTGACTATCCTCTTCGGTGCTCTGTATTTGGGATTAGCCTTTTTAGGGAATCATTTCCCACTCCAAGTGGCGGGATTACCAAAAGATGCCAATATTGGTGCAAGTGTCTTGTCACAAGCCACACAAGCCATCTTTGGACCAGCGGCTCAGATTTTCCTAGCTATCATGGTGACAGTGACTTGCTTCACAACAACCGCAGGACTTATCGTTGCGACTGGGGAATTCTTCCACAAGGCATTTCCGAAAGTATCTTACAAGGCTTACGCCATTATCTTTACCTTGATTGGGTTTGCGATTGCCAACTTGGGACTTAACAATATCATTGCTTTCTCAGTGCCAGTGCTTTTGATTCTCTACCCAATCACCATCACGATTGTTATGATTGTGATTGCCAACAAGTTCGTGGCCTTGTCTAAACCTGGTATGCAAGTGACAGTTGCAGTAGTCACGCTGATTGCCTTGCTTAGTGTAATTGGAAGCCAGTTTAAACTTGCGGGACTCAATGCCCTCATTAACTTCCTCCCATTGTCGGGAGCATCACTGCCATGGTTGATACCAGCCATCTTGTGTATTCTTTTGTCTCTCATCTTACCTGATAAGATTAAGAGCGAAAGCTTCGAAATGGAATAAAAATAATATCCTATCACATAATATGTGGTGGGATTTTTTTGTGTGGGGTGGAAAATGAGCTAAACATTAGATAAATAAAAATAGTTAGATTTTATAGAAAGCGCATACAGAAAACCGTTTGCTGTGATATAATACACTTGTATTATTAAATAATCGGAGTAATTATGAATAAAATTAAAGTTGTAAGTAATCCTTACGAAAAGATAGTAACTTTTAGCCGTTACGACTTATCTAGTGAAAGTTGGATAACAATAAATAGTGAGAATAACTCAAATAGTAAGTTAGTTTCAGCCGTTTTTCAACGTGGCTTTTTTCCCTTTAAGGTATATGATATTTTAAAAGAAATTGAAAATGAATATTCTATTCCTGATGAAAAACTAGAATTAATTTTTGAAGGGCCTAATGATGAGAAGCAACAGTTAGAAGAGGCTTTAAAAGATGAGCGGTTTTCAAATATTATTTTGTCATCATCAACAAACTATTTAGAGAATGCACGTGATGTTCTGCCAGAAATTAATCGTATTTTTAGAAATCTTGAGCCACTGATTATAAAGAATATTGGTGAGAGCAACAAGGAAATTGAAGCACAGTTAAAACGCTTTTCGGATGCTTCGGGAGATACAGTTCCTATCTGTGTGCTCGGAACTTATAGTGCAGGAAAGTCGACCTTTATTAATGCTTTGATTGGACAGGAATTACTTCCAAGTGCTGAGACTCCCGTGACCGCTAAAATCTATAAAATCACGGCTAGTACTTATGAAGATCGTGCTAAAATCTCTTTTGTATATAAAGAAGAGAGAGTTGTTCTCAGTTTCTATGATGATCAAGTGTTTTATGATGGATTAAATATGAATGATTCATTTGGTAAGAAAGTCGATGGTATCTTGAATACTTCTTTTGATTCAATTATTTCAAAGCTATATGCAATATTAGAAACTATCAATGATTCTACTGATAAAGATATTGGAGATTTAATCGAAGTACATGTCCCATTTTCGAAAGGTATTTTAGGAGATGTAGGTTCAAAAATTACAATATTCGACACCCCGGGTTCTAATTCATCAACCAATAGTCAGCATTCAGAAGTTCTTGTAAATGCCATGGCTGGTATGTCAAATGGTTTGCCAGTCTTTGTTACTGACAGTAGTTCCTTAGACAGCACTGACAACAGTAATTTAAAAGAAAAGCTAATTTCAGTAGAAGGATTAGATGAACGGTTCACCATGATTGTGGTTAATAAGGCCGAGGCAGCGGCTTTAAGCTCGACTAATCTTAAAAGTGATTCTTTTAGAGATAGAATCATGAATCAAGCCATTCCAAGAGAGTTGTATGCTCAAGGTATTTATTATGTTTCATCAATTTTGGGACTTGGTGCGAAGTTGAAAGGGCATTTAGAGGGAGAGTTTTACTCTGAGCAATTTGATACGTATAGAGAAAAATACTCAAATCCTGAAACGAAATACTATAAGAAGTTGTATGAGTTTGATATCCTTCCAAGACAAATGTCTAGTACCGTTCGAGCAACTGCTGAAAAAAGTTCCGACCTTATTTATGCAAATAGTGGTTTATTAACCATTGAGGATTCTATTAAAACCTTTGTTGACCGCTATTCACACTATGACAAGTGTCAACAGGCAAAAGCTTTATTAGATAAACTACTATTGAGAACAAATGCAGTAATTACAGAGAAAAACGAAGATTTACGTAGTAGAGAGGCAGAATTAGAGGCTAATCTTGATGGCCAAAAATCTGTCATTGTTGAAAGATTGAAATCCACTTCATTATCCCAAAAAAATGACCTTTTGATCAAGTATCCAAAAGAAATGAAGATTTTCCAAGAGCGTCTAATGAAACAGATTGAAAAAGGGGATGTTTTAGATCGTTATAATGAAATACACAAAGAGATACTCTCATTAAATCCAACTTTAAATTTAACTGAGCATCAACAAATTGATATTAGTAATCTAAAATTAGGAAATATCAGTAATGAGTTTAGTAACTATCTCAGTGTTACACGTGAGAACAAGACAAAGAAAATCAATTTAGAGAATCTAGCTTCTGCACAAACAGTTGATTATTTTAGAAATCAATTTGTAGAAGAACTTTATTTGTCAAGGGTTGAATTTGAGCGTATTTCTAGCAGTTTTTGGTCTAATCATGCTTCTGAGATAAAATCTCATTTTGAGCGTATTATTTCAGGTGATATGGGGCTTGAACCAGAAAAACGTCAAAAGCTTTCTCACTTGATTCTATCTTATGAAGAGATAGATTTTACTCAATTGAATCTTGAAAAGTTTAGTAAAGAAGAACTCAGTTATGTCTTTAGATTGGGTGATTTTACTTTGAGATCAAGTAAAGTTAACGCGTCTGGCCTTAAGAAGACCTATAATGATTTATTTAAATCAAAGATGACAGAATTTGCAGGAAGTATTTGTTCGGAACACGAGAAAGCTTTTAAAATTTGGCTAGTAAATCTTACAAGTATAATTGTTCAAAATATTATTGAATTTAGTCCAGAATTAAGTGCTTTGAATACGAAAATTCAGAAAACAAGAAATGAAGTTGCAAGCTTAGAGGAGCAACAGCAACAAATTGAAAATTATACTAACCAGATTAAACAAATGATTACTTGGAAATAGTTTTTTTGTAGGTGAATCTTATGGGAATAAAAAACATTATTAATAAGGCAGGAGCTAAGGCCGCAGATAAAGTTGCTAAACTTTCATCTTTGAGCCCTGAGCAACTCAAACAAGTTGAGGAGCAAAGAGAGAAATATCTAGCTGATCAACCTAATATTAGTGATGAGGAATTAACGAATCGCTTATTAGCTTCATGTGGAGTAGAGATTTTCAATTCGTATTTGGAACAGATAAAAGAACTCTATGTTCCTATCGAAAATAAGGTAGAATTTGGTACAGACTTTCAGGAATCATATAATATCAGGTATTTCAATATCACAAAATGGGTCGTTGACAAAAAAGAAAATAGTTTAGAAAAACTAGTTAATGTCTATGAAGTACTTTCTAACGAAGACTGTAATATTGCTCTCGTCTTCAATCGAACTGAGACCAATACAGAAGTTTTTCTGGCTGTAGTAAATACTAAGAATGATTCTGATAATGTCAATGTCGAAAATTATCGCAAGCGATTGTTAGAAGCCATTAAAGGTAATTTTCCTGGATCTACAGTTCAAAATGAGAGGGGAATTGGAAGGATTCCTTGTCTAGCAAACTCTAAGCCTTATTCGGTGGCAACGGTGTCTAATTTACCAACTGCCAAATCTGAAAAATTTATTAGTCAAACCATTGAAAAATTGATTGATGGTGTCATTCCTTCACAACCATCCGAAAACTATACCTTAATCCTCTTGGCAAGTCCTATCCAGGATATAGAAAATAGAAAGTTGCGTTTGTCTGAGCTATTTTCAGCCTTAGCTCCTTATGAAAAATGGCAAACCAACTATACTTTCACAGCTTCAGATGCAACGACCTCTATGGCTACTTTTGGAGTCAATGTTGGAGCCAGTGCTGGTATCCAACATGGTAAGAATCAGTCAGTTAACCAATCTTCTGGTGATACGCAAACAAGCGGTGAATCTCAAACGGATTCGTCTGGACAAACGGATGGTACCAATACATCTCATACAGATGGAACAAATAAAGGATCATCACATACTACTGGTGGCAGTCTTGAAGGGACGCCATTTGGAGTGGGAGCAACTGTTGACTATCATTACTCTAAAAATCATGGAACAAGTACTGCAGACTCTATTGGTCAATCGACTACAAAAACTGTTAGCCGTGCCCTCGCTAAAACCGCTAGTCGTGCCTTATCTCAAACGGTTGGACAAACCTTGGGCTCTTCAAGTGGTGTTAACTTAGGTTCTAATATCGGTGCTAATTTTGCGCGTGCCTCAAATGTGACTGCTACTCTTGGTAAGAACGAGGGCATTACCCAGTCCTTTACCAATCATAATATTTCCCACGCCCTTAAGGTCCTTGAAGAACAGATGAAACGTTTTGAAAAAGGAACAGCTATGGGTATGTGGGAGTTCGCTGCCTATGTACTCAGTGAAGACCAGAATATTGCGAATAATGTTGCTCATACATACTTAGCCTTGACCCAAGGAGAAGAGTCATTTATGAGTCAGTCTTCAGTTAATTTATGGAGAGGAGATTTGGGTGAGAGCAGTGGTGATGCAGAAGAAATAGTTGCTTATCTAAGAGAATTACGCCATCCCTTATTTGGACTGAATCCTAATCTGCTATTAGCTGATTCAACCTTTAATGTCTATCCATCTATTGTGACTCCAACAGTACCTCTTACTGGTCAAGAATTGGCCTTTTCATTGAACTTCCCTAGAAAATCTATTCCAGGACTACCGATTTTAGAGTGTGCAGAGTTCGGACGAAATATTGCTAAATTTGATGAAGAAGATGTTACTAATAAGATGCTTCATTTAGGAGATATTTTCCATATGTATCATAAGGAAGATGTACCTGTTAACCTTAGACAAAACTCTTTGGCTTCGCATGTTTTTGTAACAGGAAGTACGGGTTCTGGTAAGAGTAATACGATTTATCAACTCCTCAATGAAGGTAGAAATAATGGCTTGAAATTCCTAGTTGTTGAACCTGCAAAAGGAGAATATAAGCATGTCTTTGGTAATCACGACGATGTTTCAGTTTATGGAACGAATCCTCAGTTAACACCTTTGTTGAGGTTGAATCCTTTTAGTTTCCCTAAAGAAATTCATATCTTAGAGCATCTAGATAGGCTAGTCGAAATTTTCAATGTGTGCTGGCCGATGTATGCGGCTATGCCAGCGGTTTTAAAAAAAGCTGTAGAACAATCCTATCAGGATTGTGGATGGAATCTCCTTGAATCAACCAACCCTTATGGTAGACTGTATCCAAATTTCAATGATATAGCAGACAATATTAAGACGATAATTGATTCCAGTGAATATGATGATGAGAATAAAGGAGCTTACAAGGGAGCTTTATTAACTCGAATCGAATCTCTGACAAATGGAATTAATGGCCTAATCTTTTCAAATGATGAACTCACCAATGAGCATCTATTTGATTCAAATGTCATCGTTGACCTCAGTAGAGTTGGTTCCACTGAGACTAAATCTTTGCTAATGGGTATTTTGGTCTTGAAACTGCAAGAGTATCGCATGGCTAACGGGGATATGAATGCCGAATTAAAACACATCACTGTGCTTGAAGAAGCTCATAACCTCCTAAAACGCACATCAACAGAACAAATGGCTGAATCAGCTAATCTCTTAGGTAAAAGTGTGGAGATGTTGGCAAATGCCATTGCTGAAATGCGAACATATGGAGAAGGATTTATTATTGCTGATCAAGCTCCAGGTTTAATGGATTTGTCAGTTATCCGAAATACCAATACTAAGATTATCATGCGATTACCTGATTTTTCAGATCGTGATTTAGTAGGGAAGTCAGCTAATCTAAATGATGACCAAATCATAGAACTTGCCAAATTACCAAAGGGAGTTGCAGCAGTCTATCAAAATGAATGGATTCAACCAGTTTTATGTAAGGTTGAGAAGGTGGAATATGATAAGACTGACTATCAATATAATGGAAATAGTTATTTTGATACCTTAAGTCCGAGTATTAATTTAAAGTTAACTGCATTGTTAACAGGAAACAATTCATTTGATGAGATTACAAAGAAAGAATTAAAGTTTGATATTTTAAATTCTACTTTAAGTAGAAAATATGTTCGTCAAATTTTAGATTATTGTGATGAGACTGTTTATGAAGTGAAAATGACTCAAATTGCTCCAATTATAGCTCAATTATATCCGGAAACAATGAAGGCTATTCGTAATGTTGGAATGAAATCACAAGATTATAAAGCATTAACTAATGCTGTAATTAGAGAACTCCATAAAGAAGTTGATGGTCCATTGACGAACCAATTGCAAATAAATATTGTTCAGGCATTAATGACTCAGTATTACTTTAACGAGTTGAACGATAGTTCAGAACTTGAAAATTGGCAAAACAGAGGAGGGATATTTTGAGTATTGAAAAAGTTAAAAGAATAGACACAGGTGTCTCAAATATAGAGGCACAAAATACCTTGTTTAATCCTGATCTGAAATTAGGTACGAGTGAAGTCGATAATTATTCTCGAATAGAAGGTAATCAAATTACAAAAACTGAATTAACAGATGATGACCGATTAAAAATAATGGAAGAAACAGGTTGGTCAAAAGACTTAATAAGTAGTTTCAGATGGAAAGAAGAAGTTGAGGTATATAAGGATCAGAACCTAAGTGAAAAACAAGTTGATGGTAGACAGGTTTTACAACGAGGTGATATTGACCCTAACATCAAGGATGAACAAGGCAGAAATAATAAAGAACGAATGGAAAATGGTAAAGCCCCCATTGTTGATGGTAAGCCTGTTGAACTGCATCACATTGGTCAAAGACAGGACTCTCCATTTGCAGAGTTAACGAGTTCAGTACATAAAGAAAACTATAGAAATCTACATGATGTTCCTCCTCAACCATCTCAGATTGATAGAAAATCATTTGCAAAAGAAAAAGCAGACTATTGGAAGAAAAGAGCGGAGGATTTCTAATGTCAAACTTTATCAATAGAATTAAATCAATTAAGCATGTAGAATTTTCGAAAGGTGCAACCAAAGAACAAATTAGAGATGCAGAAAAGACATTACAACTAAAATTTCCTAAGGATTATAGTGATTATTTGAATGTGTTTGGATGTATTAGCTTTTTTGGAACTGAATGGACGGGGTTAAATGGAGCGGATTATCTAAATGTTATTAATGCAACTGTTGCAGCCAGAGAAACTTATAGTGATTTTCCGATAAACATGTTTATTATCGAAGATCTTGGATTTGATGGCTATTTAATACTTTCGAATTCTAAAGGGGCTATTTTTGAATGGCAGTATGGAAATTGCACTAAAATCCATACTAGTTTAGCAGATTATTTGAATGAGTGTTTAGAAAGGATAGACTAGTATATCATTAATGATTTATAGAATCTCACTACTCATGTTGGTGGGATTTTTTGTGTCTTTCCAAGTCACCATAAGTGCGAAATCTTCTCAAAAGCGTTACACTTAAGGCGTGGAGATGCAAGTATCTATTGAAGGGAGTGTTAAAAATGTCAAATCTAAATAATCATATAATCTATCTTGCTGGTGGCTGTTTCTGGGGCGTGGAGGAATACTTTTCACGTGTTCCTGGTGTGCTTGATGCGGTTTCGGGTTATGCTAATGGACGTAGTGAGACCACTCGCTATGAACTTATTGGTCAGACGGGCCACGCTGAAACTGTTCAGGTAACCTATGATGCTAGCAAAGTGTCATTGCGAGAGATTTTGCTACATTTCTTCCGTATTATCAATCCCCTTAGTAAAAACAAGCAAGGAAATGATGTGGGAACCCAGTACCGTACGGGTGTTTACTATACTGATGTCAATAACTTGCCAATTATCGAGCAAGTTTTCCAAGAAATGACTGAGCAATACGGCCAGCCTTTGGCGGTTGAATTGTTGCCTCTGAAGCACTTTATTCCTGCAGAGGATTACCATCAAGATTATCTCAAGAAGAATCCTAATGGCTACTGTCATATCAATGTCCATCAGGCAGCTAGTCCGGTCATTGATGCCAGTGCTTATCACAAGCCAAATCAGGAGGAGCTTAAGGAAAGCTTGAGTCCAGAAGCCTATGCTGTGACCCAGGAAAATGGAACGGAGCGTGCCTTTACAAGTCCTCTTTGGAATCATTTTGAACCAGGGATTTATGTTGATGTAGTGACTGGTGAACCTCTCTTTTCCTCCAAGGACAAGTTTGATTCAGCCTGTGGCTGGCCGAGTTTCTCTCGCCCCATTAGTCCTGAGGTAGCCAATTACAAGGAAGACCATTCTCACAATATGGAACGCATTGAGGTCCGTAGTCGTGTGGGTGATTCTCATCTTGGCCATGTCTTTCCAGATGGTCCAAGTGACAAGGGTGGTCTACGCTATTGTATCAATGGCGTAGCGACACGATTTGTGCCTAAAGCCGATATGGAAAAAGAAGGTTACGCCTACTTACTTGACCAAGTAGACTGATTATTCACTAGTATTAAGAGATTTTCTAGCAGAAGCTTATCATAAAATAAGAGGTTGGTACTGCTTGCTACCAGCCTCTTTTGTATGTAAAAGAATTTATTGAAAGCCCTTTAAAGCTAACATAACATGTGACCTAACCGTTCAGGACAAAAAAGTGACCTTTCATTACATTTTTTAACAATTTAGGCAAAATTGTTTTACGTTTCAAATAAAAAAATAGTACACTATAATAGTGAGAAATCTGACAAGTGTAAATGTGTCCTTCTCCTTGGCTTTTGCTGGTTTTGGCGTCTGTAAACATTATTGTACTTTGTGTAATAATGAGTCTTCCCAACCTCCCAATATGATTTTATATGTCTTAACTTACCAAAACAAGACTAGCAAGAGAATACTAAGATATTTCCTTAAGAAGTAATGACAGCGCTTGTTAGATTTTGTGATAACATTCAGATAGTCCTAAGGACTATGTTATTGTGCTAAACCTTTTTGACGGAGATTATTATGGAATGGATGAATAAACTAATCATATTAATAGCCATTTGTGTCTTGTGGTTCTGGTCTTTTCTTTTACTTCCTAAAACAGGGGAGAAAGTAGTTTATTTTTATCATTTCCTAGCTCTCTGTGGTTTAGTCATGATTTATGGTGCCCTAGTCGATCCAGCTGGTCTCTGTGATACTTTTTTCAATATTAAACATCTATGTTTTCATTAATGAATCCAGTTTGGTAATAGGTCAGGAAAATCTGAATATAATTAATCACTCATCAAAAGAAGCTTTCTGTGTATTGATAATAGTCTATCTGTTTTCAATATGCAGGAGGTTTTTTTCTGTATTATAGAGATTTGAGTATAGAAAAAGCAGTCTGACAAGACTGCTTCAGGGATATCAAAGTTGTGATTCGTAACGTTTGACGATTCTATTTAAGCGCCATTGGTAACAGAGACCACTGACGATAAGGCTAGCAATAAGGCCAATCCAGTAACTGTAGGGACCTAGCCCAGTGACTTTTTCAAGAAGGAAGCCAACTGGGAAGGTGATGCCCCAGTAGGCTAGGACACCGAGATAAAAAGGCACCTTGGTATCCTTGTAGCCACGCAGGATTCCTTGAAGCGGAGCCGCAAAGACATCTGCCACTTGGAAGAAGAGGCTATAGGTCATGAAAATGGCTGTCATCCTCAAAAATTCAGGCTCATGCCCATAGAGTTCTGCCAAATCATAGCGCAAGAAGTAGAGGAAAATCAAGGTAAAGATAGAAAATCCTAGGGCTGTCAACCGTCCCAGCTTGCTGTAGCTCTTGACCGCATTCATGCGTTTAGCCCCAAATTCGTAGGAAATAATGATAGCCATGGCACTGGAAATGCTGAGAGGGAAGGCGTACATGAGATTTGAGAAATTCATGGCCGCCTGATGACTGGCAATCACTAGGGACGGATATTTAGACATAACCAGACCGACACCTGAGAAGATAGCGACTTCCGCAAAGACCGTTCCACCAATAGGGAGACCTAGTTTAAGTGCCTCAAGTAGAGCTGTTTTATCAAGGGGTTGGACCTTTTCAATGTGGTAGGGCTTAACCTTTTTATGCTTTCTGATAACGGCAATGGAAATGAGGAGAAGGGCCCAATAAGCCATTGAAGTTCCCAGACCAGCTCCAGCTCCCCCTAACTCTGGTAGACCAGCAATGCCATAGATGAGGAGGAAATTGAAGAAACCATTGAGAGGTAGGAGCAAAAGCATGAGGTACATGGAGAGGCGCGTGAGGCCAAGGGCGTCGAACCACGCTAAAGAGTAGAAGGGGAATAATCCCAAGACTCAAAAAGCGTAAATAACCAAGGGCAACCTTTCTGACCAAAGGCTCCAAACCTAAATGATTCAAAACCAAGGGTGCCCCTAGAAAAACAAGGGCAAAGAGGATAAGTGATAGACCCAAAGCCATATAAAGAAATTGATAGAAATCAGGTGCCACTCGGTCCTTGCGACCTGCCCCTAGATGGTGTCCGATAATAGGAACTAGGGCAGATACGATACCTGTTAAGAAGGTGAAAAAAGGACTCCATAAACTCGTTGCCATGGCTACCCCCGCCAAGTGTAGGGCATCGTATTGACCAGTCATGGTAGTGTCCACAAAAGCTGCTGAAAAGTTGGCAAACTGATAGATCAGTATGGGCACAAAAATCTTGAAGAAAACAAGAAATCGCTCACGGAGAGAATGTGTTTCGTGCATTCTGTTTTCCTTTCTAAATTTTTCAAATTATATAATCATTGTACAACTGTTATCCAATAAAGTCTATAATTGACGGAAAGTTCGGTCCCATTCTCTCAAATTATCGTCATCTCCCATAAAAGCCAAGTAGTGGAGAATTTCTTTATGTATAGTCTTTCCCATATTCTTATCGATAAATTTATAAAGGTATGCGGCTTTTAGTTCTTTAAGATAGAGTTTTTGTAACATGAAATAGTCTGGTAATTGAATAGTTTTTAGTTCGTTTATATAGTAGTCACTATCTTCTTGATTTCCGTAAAGAATGATTTGGAAAATACAACGACTGATAACTTCTAAAGTGATTCGATCTAAATTATTTCTAGGATTTTTATTGAGTATTGATAGGAATTCCTTAATGTAGATTTTTAGCGCATCTTCTGTGAAGATATCCTTTACCATATTCAGTAAATTAATATCGAGAAGTGTCCAAATATCAATAGAAAAGAAGTAGTTTTGAAGTTCTGTAGCAATATCTTGGTTAACTGACCGGTTTTGAAGTTTTGAAACCTGACAGTCAATACAAAGACTAATCAGATAATCACTATAATTGGTTTCTCCTAAAATGCGAAACTTTTCTGCGACTTGCTCCAGTGCTTCAAAGTCTAGATGATTTGAGGCTTGATTGAATTGATTAGCAAGTTTTATGTAGGTTTCGTCCACAAGATATTCTTGTTCGAAAAATTCATTATATTCGACTTTTAGATGTTTTAAAAGTTTGAAAAGAGTATCATTTGAGAGTGATGTTTTGTTATTTTCAAAGTCTGAAAGACTCGCTACAGATCCAGCTACTTGAGCGAGTCTCTGAATAGTGTATTTTCTCTGTTTTCGAATCTGTTTAAATTTTTGACCTTGTTCCATATAAAATTACCTTATCGGATTTCCGAAATTTCAATAGTTGATACTATTAATAAACTAAAATAATAGTATCAAATTGAAGGAGGTAAAAGCAATGATTATTGAAAAAAATAAATCGGTTGCTGTGTCACTGCTTAAATTTATTAAGCTACTTCCTAAGAAGGAAATGGTACTTTATATCATTTTTGCGCTTCTTTATTCGTGTCAAGGCATTGTAATACCTGTAATTATCCAGATGGCAGGTCATATAGATAGTAGTGATAGTTGGGATTTAATAGTTTTTACATTTTCGAGTATCTCTCTTTGGGTGGTTGTGTACGCTTTTATGTATATAGAGAATATTCTGCTTCGTTCTATTATTAGAGCGTTTAATGTAAGCCTATCAGAAAATATTTTAAAGAATCATGCTGTCTTTCCTAAAAACATCTCCGATTCTGAGCTTTGCTCACTCTTGACACAAGATCTTGGAATTGTAGACCAGGAGTTCCTCCAATCTTTTCTTATCTCGCCAGTGTGGGGCGCCTCTGTCCTAGTATCTGTAATTTATCTGCTCAAACAAAATATTATTGTAGGGAGTCTTTTTACTGTAGGTGCCTTTCTGATGATTTTGCCTCAGTTTATATTTAAGAGAAAGTTAAAAGAGTCAGGAGAATTACTAAGTAGCTCAAAAGAGAAAAATTTAAGAGCTATTACAGACTTTGGTAAAGGGATTGAAACGATTATTTGCAACCAAGCAGAAAAAGAGAATGTAAAGCAAACTCTCATAACCCTTAGTGAGATGGAGACGACACAATTTAAGTATTATACACTTCATAATTTAGTTATGTTTTGGACAGGACCTCTGAAAGCTGTCGGCTTGATTGGACCATTTGTGATTGGTCTTGTCATGAAACAAAATTCAATTACTACACTTATTGCTATGATGTCTGCTTCAACATATCTTATTAACCCCTTACAACAGATTCTGGAGGCTATTGCAAGTATTCAAGCAAGTCAAGTGATAAAAGATAAATTATTGACATTTGGAAGTGAGTCAGAAATTCCTTCAAAAGGGCATCACATACATACTTTAAAAGAAATTCAGTTAAAAAACGTCACTAAATCTTATGATAATCAAGAGATTTTTCAAGATGTTACGGTTACTTTTTCATTGTCTCAGCATAATCTTATAGTTGGTGATAGTGGTATTGGGAAAACAACACTTTTTAGGTTAATATCAGGGCAAGATAAGGCATATAGTGGGAAAATCATTTTTAAAAGTATAGATGGAAGGGAGCTGACTCCAAATTTAGATAACATTGCAATTATTCATCAAAATCCCTATGTCTTTCATACAAGTGTGCGACATAATCTAACTCTTTATCAAGATTATTCAGACTCAGTGCTCATTTCAACACTAAAAAAGGTCGGACTATGGGAGGCTTGTTGTCACCAATTAGACTATGAATTAACTGGAGATAACTTTTCAGGTGGTCAAATCATAAAACTGGAGATTGCACGTGCTATTTTGAGAGGCAAGCAGGTTTTACTTGCTGATGAGATGATGGCTTCTTTAGATGCAGCAAGTTCTAGAGAAATAAGAAATGTCTTGCAACAATTGCCTAATAGTATTATTGAAATTGCCCATCATTACAATTTGGAAGATTACGATGCTGTCTATAGAATTGAAAATAAGTCAATCGTAAGAATTAAATAGTACGAGCTACTTTCAGTAAAAGTTAGACAGAGTAGTTGCTTAGTCTTTTCTTTCGATTTACAAACTTGGAACAGACCTATATAATTAATCTAAGGAAATGAGGCTTTGAAAATGAACACGAAAACAGAATTTTTGAGAATAATGGCGGAACAAACAGAAATGGCTTTGGCTACTTCTGTGAATAACATTCCTAATGTAAGAATCGTTAATTTCTATTTCGACCCTTGTGATAATATTCTTTATTTTTCGACATTTAAAGATAATAACAAGGTCAAGGAGATAGAAGAAAATCCTTCAATCGCTTTTACAACTATCCCTCACACTGGAAACCAGCATGTCAAAGCCAAAGGTCTCGCAAAAAGAAGTTTGAAAACGATATTCGATTTGGAAGCACAGTTCATTGCAAAGGTTCCAGATTATAAAAAGACAATAGATTTCGCAGGAGAATCGCTGATTCTATTTGAGGTGAAATTTGATACCGCAATTGTTACAAAAGATTTGGCTACAATCAGCACCTTAAAACTATGATAAAAACACCCCTTATTGGATTGGTGAATCTATAAGGGGTGTTCTTGTGTTATTTTTCTTTTTTGTTATGGTTCAAAATGGCATTGAGGACGATGGCAAGCAAACTTGCAACGACGATACCGTTTGAGAAGAACATTTGGAAAGCATTTGGTAGGCTGTTGAAGAGGTTGCTGCCGTTAAGACCAACCCCTGCAGCGATTGATACCGCAGCAATCAAGAAGTTGTGTTCGTTGTTGGCGAAATCAACACGTGCCAAGATTTGCATCCCTTGGATAGAAACAAAACCGAACATAACAAGCATAGCGCCACCAAGGACTGGACTTGGGATGATTTGAGCCAAGGCACCAAACTTAGGAAGGAGTCCAAGAAGAACAAGGAAACCAGCTGCATAGTAGATTGGCAAGCGAGTCTTGATACCTGACAATTTCACAAGACCAACGTTTTGTGAAAAACCAGTGTATGGGAAGGTGTTGAAGAGGCCACCAAGGAGAACAGCCAAACCTTCAGCGCGGTAACCGTTACGAAGGCGAGTGCTATCGAGTGGTTCTTTGGTAATATCAGAGAGGGCCAAGTAAACTCCAGTTGATTCAACCATAGACACTGTAGCGATAATACACATCATGATGATTGATGACAACTCAAACTTAGGCATTCCGAAGTAGAATGGTGTTGGCACGTGGACAATAGGTGCCGCAGCCACTGGTGAGAAGTCAACTAAGCCCATGCTTGCTGCGATAGCAGTACCGACAATCAAACCAATCAAGATTGAGATGGATTTGATAAATCCTTTAGTGAAAATATTAATCAAAAGGATGATGAGAACGGTGATAGCTGCAAGGAAGAGGCTTTGACCAGTAGGCTTATCAGCATTATTTCCCATATTTCCGATAGCCACAGGGATGAGGGTCAAACCAATAGTAGTGATGACAGATCCCGTAACGATAGAAGGGAAGAGATTGGCCACTTTTGAAAAGACACCAGAAACGAGGATAACATAAATCCCTGAAACGATAAGAGCACCAAACATAGCACCACTACCGTGTTTCTCACCAATCATAATAAGTGGTGCTACTGACTGGAAGGCAACCCCAAGAACAATTGGAAGACCGATACCGAAGTATTTATTAAGTTGAAGTTGGAGGAAGGTTGCTACACCACACATGAAAATGTCGGTTGAAATCAAGTAGGTTAATTCATGAGCTGAATAGCCCAAGGCACCAGCAATCATGATTGGAACCAGGATTGATCCCGAGTACATGGCAAGTAGGTGTTGCAGTCCTAGGACCGCCGCCTGCGAATGTTTTTCTTTATTTTGCATTAGATGTCTGCCTCCTTAAATACGACCTGACCATTTTCAAAACGATCCAAACGAGCAAGTGAAACGACTGGGTAGCCAGCTTCTTCTAGAAGGGCACGACCATCTTGGAAAGATTTCTCAATAACGATACCGACCGCTTCGACGTGTGCGCCAGCTTCTTCGATGATTTGAATCAAGCCTTTGGCAGCTTGGCCGTTAGCTAGGAAGTCATCAACGATGAGAACCTTATCTTCAGGAGTGAGGAACTTGCTTGCGATAGAGACAGTGCTAGTCACCTGCTTAGTGAAGGAGTAGACCTCAGCAGTGAGGATACCTTCATTCATGGTGATATTTTTAGCCTTCTTAGCAAAGATCATAGGGACATCCAAAGCCTCAGCAGCATAGAGGGCTGGAGCAATACCAGATGCCTCGATAGTCACCACCTTGGTGATGCCTGCATCCTTGAACTTTTCAGCAAAGACCTTTCCAATCTCACGCATGAGATCAAAGTCCACTTGGTGAGTGAGGAAAGAGTCAACTTTGAGGATGTTCTCCCCAAGGACATTCCCATCTTTGAGAATGCGGTCTTCCAGTAATTTCATATTACCTCCTATAAAAAATAAAACTAAAGTGTATTTTGATTTTCTCAGATTCCATTGAGACTCTGACAAAGATCAAAACAATCGAATAACAGAAAAAGGCCTGCAAAGCAAGCCTTTAAAATCACAAAAAGACGGTAAATCTTTTTATGACTTTATGACTTACTTATTGTTAGGTGTTACGGCACCTTGTAGAAACGTCACGCCGATTCGTGACATAAATAAGTAATGTTCTCATTATTCGATGAAGCTGTCGTTGGTTGATGATAAACCAATATCAACTCTATAATAATACTATATTTTCTTTGAAGACTCAAAGGATTTTTCCTATGAAAACGCACTATTTTAAAAGTTGGAAAATTCAATCTAACATTATTGTAAGATTTCCTGAGAAAGGTCGTTTCTTGGGGTATTTATTGTTATAATAGTGGGAAATGAAAGAGGTTGAGTTATGCATAAGATTTTATTAGTGGAGGACGACGAGGTTATCCGTCAACAAGTCAAAAAAATGCTAGAACAGTGGGGTTACGAAGTTGTTCTTGTTGAAGATTTCATGGAAGTATTATCTATTTTTGTAAAAGTAGAGCCCCACTTGGTTCTTATGGACATTGGTTTACCTCTATTTAATGGTTATCATTGGTGTCAGGAAATTCGTAAGGTCTCCAAGGTGCCTATTATGTTCTTGTCTTCCAGAGATCAGGCCATGGATATCGTTATGGCAATCAATATGGGTGGGGACGACTTTGTGACTAAACCCTTTGACCAAAATGTTCTCTTGGCAAAAATTCAAGGGCTTTTGCGCCGATCTTATGAGTTTGGAAAGGATCAGAGTCTTTTGGAATATATGGGTGTGATTCTGAACCTTAAGGCCATGGATCTGGTTTATCAGGGAGAAGTCGTTTCTTTGACTAAGAACGAGTTTCAGATTTTACAAGTTCTCTTCGACCATGCTGGAAATATCGTTAGTCGGGAAGACCTCATGAAGGAGCTTTGGAATAGTGACTTCTTTATTGATGACAATACCCTGTCAGTTAATGTAGCTCGTTTACGTAAGAAGTTAGAGGCAGTTGGTTTGAAGGATTTTATTGAAACCAAGAAAGGTGTCGGTTACGGGTTGCGTCATGATGGATAAGCGTCAATTTATCAAATATCAGATTAGGTCTCGTCTACCTTTCTATCTTTTGTTTATTTTTAATGGAATCATATTAGTCTTGTTTGCCTTTTTATTTGAAGAGGCGGCAGATATTCTTTATTATGCCTTGACCATACTGACATTTGTGGCTATCATCATAGTTATTTGGGACTTGGTTAGCTCTTATCAGTCTTATAACTTAGCCTATCTCTATGAGAAAATGACACCATCAAGTCCTTTAGAGTTTTATCTAGCTCAGGCCTTGGAAAATGCTAAGGAGAGTCAAATGGTTCAGACTGAGGAGGAGCGCAAGCGCTATACAGATTTGATGGACTACTATACCCTTTGGGTGCATCAAATCAAGACGCCAATAGCAGCCAGTCAATTATTGTTAGGGGATGTTACAGATAGTAAAACGAGGGCTCTCTTGGAGCAAGAGGTCTTCAAGATTGATGCCTACACCAATCTGGTCTTGCAGTATTTACGTTTGGAAAACTTTCATGATGATTTGCAGTTGAGGCATGTTGCATTAGCCCCCTTGGTTAAAGAAGTTGTTAAAAAGCATAGTATTTTCTTTATTCAAAAAGGGTTGACTATTAATTTACATGACTTGGATGTTATGGTCGTTACAGATGAAAAATGGCTCTTGGTTATCGTAGAGCAGGTCTTATCAAATAGTTTGAAGTACACAAAGAGTGGTGGCATTGACATTTACTTCAAAGATAATAGGCTTTATCTTAAAGATTCTGGGATTGGTATCAAGGATAGTGATATTTTACGTGTCTTTGAGCGTGGTTTTTCAGGTTACAATGGCCGCTTGACTCAGCAGTCGTCTGGACTGGGTCTCTATCTTTCTAAGAAGATTGCTGATCAGCTTGGACATGATATTAGTATTAGTTCCCAAGTAGGTCAAGGGACCACAGTTTCTATTCATTTTCAAAAGCAGAAGTTGGCTATTGATTAATAACTTACAAAAGTGTAAGAAATAAGGCTAGAAATGAAAGCAAGGGTTATGGTTGAGACCTTGCTTTTTCTATAAAATGGTATCAGAAGTTAAGTAAGAGGTTCCTAAAATCTCTTCCAAATCTATTAAATAAAGGAGCTTATTATGACATTACTAGATGTTCAACATGTTAAAAAAATCTATAAAACACGTTTCAAAGGAAATCAGGTTGAAGCCCTTAAAGATATCCATTTTACGGTTGATAAAGGTGACTATGTTGCAATCATGGGTGAGTCTGGGTCAGGAAAATCAACCTTGCTTAATATCCTTGCCATGCTTGATAAACCAACAGCAGGGCGTGTCTATCTGAATGGTATGGACACAGCAACCATCAAAAACAAGGATGCTTCTAGCTTCCGTCGTGAAAGATTAGGGTTTGTTTTCCAGGATTTCAATCTTTTAGATACCCTATCAGTTAAAGATAATATTTTGCTACCTTTGGTTCTTTCTCGTCGCCCACTTAAGCAAATGATGACACAAGTAGATGCAATCAGTCGTCAACTGGGAATTCATTCCTTACTGGAGAAGTACCCTTATGAAATTTCAGGTGGCCAAAAGCAAAGGGTTGCGGTTGCGCGTGCAATCATCACAAAACCAGAAATACTCTTAGCAGATGAGCCAACAGGTGCCCTGGATTCCAAATCTTCAGCAGCGCTCTTGGATGTCTTCGATGCTATTAATGCCAGCGGTCAGACCATTCTCATGGTAACTCACTCGACAGCGGCCGCCAGTCGAGCGCAGCGTGTTTTGTTTATCAAGGATGGAATTCTTTATAATCAAATCTTCAAAGGAGATAAGTCTGAACATCAAATGTTCCAGGAAATTTCCGATACACTAACTGCAATGGCAAGTGAGGTGAACTAATATGTTTCGTCTAACCAATAGACTGGCTTTGTCCAATCTCATAAAAAATCGTAAGCTTTATTATCCTTTTGCTTTAGCAACTATTCTGGCTATTGCCATTACCTATATCTTTACATCTTTAACGCTTAATCCTCATCTGGATCACTTGACTGGGGCAGATGCTATCAAGATGGTTTTGGGGATGGGACTTGGAATTGTCGCCCTATCCTCTGGAATTATTGTTCTTTATGCCAATAGCTTTGTTATGAAAAATCGTTCAAGGGAGCTTGGTCTCTATAGTGTGCTAGGCTTAGAGAAGCGTCACCTCTTTAGTATGATTCTAAAAGAAACAGTGATTATGAGTTTTGTGACTTTGCTTCTAGGTATAGGTGTGGGGGCACTTTTCGATAAACTCATTTATGCTTTTCTTCAAAGGCTTATCGGTGAAAGTACTGGTTTAGTTTCGACCTTTCAAGTAATGACAATTCCTATTGTTCTTGTCATCTTTGCTTGTATTTTTGGTTTGTTGGTTTTGGTAAATGGTTTCCGATTGCTACGGCTTAATCCTTTACAATTAACTAAAGATGGCCTTAAGGGTGAAAAAAAGGGACGTTTTCTAGTTATTCAAACCCTTTTGGGACTTGGTGCTATGGGGTATGGTTACTATCTTGCTCTCTCTGTTCAGAATCCAGTAACGGCTATTATGAGTTTTTTCCTAGCTGTTCTACTGGTCATTCTAGGGACTTACCTTCTCTTTAATGCCGGGACAACAGTTGTTCTGCAACTCTTGAAAAAGAAGAAGAGCTACTATTACAAGCCCAATAATATGATTTCCATTTCCAATCTTGTCTTTCGGATGAAAAAAAATGCAGTTGGGCTGGCGACCATTGCCATTCTCTCAAGTATGGTTTTGGTGACACTTGTAGGTGCTGCAAGTATTTATGCTGGAAAAAAAGACTATGTGGCGAGTTCTGCTCCGCATGATTACTCAGTTACAGGGACGAATGTAGATTTAACAAGTACACGGAAAGCTATGGATGATTTCTTAGTACAGACGGGAAATCAGGTAAATAGAAAAGTGGAAGTAAGTTACCTCTACTTTGGTATCAAAGAACAAGAAAAAAACAAGCTAACCATCTTTTCTGAGAATGAAAGAAAAGTTCTACCAAAGTCAATTTTTCTTGTCTTCTCACAATCTACTTATAAACAATTAACAGGTAAAGACCTCAATCTGACTTCAAATCAAGTTGGCTTATTTACTAAAAATAAAACATTAAAAGATCAAAAGAGTTTGTCTGTCAATAGTCAAACCTACCAGATCCATGATAGCCTTAATGACTTTCTTAAAGGTAAAATACCCAACCTCTTCACAATCATAGTTTCTGATTATAGCTACCTTGTTGTTCCTGATATGGATGATTTTCAAGAAAGTATCAAAGGAACAGCAACCACCCAAGCTACCTATGTTGGTGTTAATGTCAAAGACCCTTCACATGATGCCAAGAAAAATTCAGATTTGCTAGACAAAATCACGGATAAAGAAACACAACAGTTAGCTGGACAAACTACTGGCCTCCCTAAGTCTTACTTCACTGCAAATAGTCGATATGATGCAGAAGGCATGGTAAATGGCTTTGTTGGTGGAACCTTCTTTATCGGCATCTTCCTATCCATCATCTTCATGCTTGGCACAGTTCTCGTGATTTACTATAAACAGATTTCCGAGGGTTATGAGGATCGTGAGCGCTTTGTTATTCTTCAAAAGATTGGCTTGGACGACCTCCAAGTCAAGCAAACCATTGGAAAGCAAGTCCTTACTGTCTTCTTCCTCCCCTTGATTTTTGCCTTTATTCACTTGGCCTTTGCCTATCATATGATCAGTTTGATTGTGCGTATCATTGGAGTTCTTAATCCAAGTCTTATGTTAGTGGTTACTATCATTGTTTGTGGCGTATTCTTCCTAGCCTATATCTTGGTTTTTGCCCTAACGTCTCGTTCCTATCGTCGAATCGTATCGATGTAATTGACATAGAGTCTAGTTCATGCTAGGCTCTATTTCTTTTATGCTATAATAGATGAAAGAATTATAAATCATCGGAGAAAACACATGTCACAGACTATTGATGTCAAACGTTACGAGGAATTGGCACGTCAAAAGCAGGGGGAGCACCGAAAGTTTCTAGCACAACTCAAGAAGAAGGCTCCTAAAAATTTAGATAAGATTGTTCAGCAGGTACACAATGAAGTCTTTCAAGAAATTGATTGTACCCAGTGCGCTAATTGTTGTAAGACGCTTGGTCCCGACTTCACAGAGCAGGACATTACTCGCATTGCCAAGCATTTTCGAATGAAATTACCTGCCTTCGAGGAGATGTACCTTCAGGTAGATGAGGATGGCGACAAGGTCTTCAAGTCTATGCCTTGTCCCTTCTTAGGGCCTGATAATCTCTGTGATATTTATGATGTCCGTCCTAAGGCCTGTGCAGCCTTTCCTCACACGGATCGTAAGAAAATCTATCAGATCAATCATCTGACTATCAAAAATACGCTTTTCTGTCCAGCAGCCTACCTTTTTGTGGAAAAACTCAAGGATAGGATTTAGAAAGGAACTGTTATGAAACGATTTAATGCAGGTGTTTTCACCCTACTTATCATTGCTGCCTATTTTATCGCGACAGCATTTATTCCGGATTTGTATTTGGCTTTTAATTATAAATTGATTTTAGCCTTGCTTTTTGTGCTTTTGAGCTGGCAATCTAAGGGGAAATTTCTCTTTTTCTTGGGGATGGCTTTTCTATCGACCTATATCCATGACCTCTTTAGATTGGACTATTCAGAATGGACACTCTTTGTAGGAATTCTTATCTTGGGGATTGCAGTGGACCGTTTGAGCAAGCCAAGTTATAAGAAGAACTTTTCTTACAAGGTTTCTAAAGAACATGAGCGAGAGATTTTCGCTAAGACCTTATTTTCAGAGTCTGTTCAGGTGGTGACTTCACAAAACCTCGAAACTGTCTATGCCAATGCCGATTTTGGACGTTTGACTTTGGATTTGCGTCAGGCTCAGTTTATGACGGATCGACCTCAGATTGTGGTTCAGGCAAATTTTTCTCAGGTTATCATTCGAGTACCTAAGGATTGGCAAGTGGATGCACACGGCCTTCATACAAGCCTGGCAGGAGTGAAAAGCTACGATAGTCTAGGAGAACGAGACTTGGCTAGCACTACAGTTTCTCTAACAGGTTCAGTATCCTTTGGACAGGTAACTGTCAAACATTGAAAATAATGAAAGAGCGAAAGCTCTTTTTTTCTTGCAAATCCTTTTAATATAACATTGAATACGTTTACAAATAGTGCTATACTGATAGTGAAAATAATTGGAAATTTGCAATCATTTACTAGAAAGGAGTCTCCTTATGAAACGGTTTAATGCTCGGGCCATCTTGTTGCTTTTACTAGCAGCTTGTTTTATCGCTAGTGCCTTTATTCCAGATTTTTGGATCATGGTCAATTATAATCTGGTTTTCTTCGTGGCCTTCTTTTGTTTTGGTATCTTGAATAGGCGACCGCTCCTCATTTTTCTTGGTTTGGCCTTCTTATCACCCTATGTTCATGACTTGTTAAACCTCGATTTTGCACAGTGGAATCTCTTTAGCGGTATCTTTCTAATTGGCTTGGCTTTAGAGCTTTTTTATGGTCGTAGTCCAAAGAAAGGGCTCACTAAAGATTATAAGGTTAATAAGAACGACCAAGAGGGACCTCATATTTCTGTTAAGACCTATATGGCTGAGGATAGGTATCGTATCTATTCTCAAGAAGTCGAAACGATTGATATGAATCTAGCTTTTGGTGAGCTTTGGTTGGATTTGAGTCAGGCCAGCTTTGCGTCAGATCAGGTAGCTGTTCATCTTGATGCTAAGTTTGGTGAAGTTCATATCCGACTTCCTCACGACTGTGTCATGGATGCCACTGAAATTTCACATCCTCTGTCATCTGTGAAGGTGGATCGTTTTGAATCTGATATCGAGCAAGTTGAAACTAGGCTTCATCTGAGCGGAAGTCTCTTCTGTACGGAGTTGGAAGTGGAGTATTAAGGGAAGTCCGATGATATCAGCTCTATCGTCAATTAGCATGGCTCCTATACAAAAGAAAGGAAATCACAGGTATGAATGAAACGGTTATTCAAGTCACATCCCTTGGAAAACGCATCAAGGGAAAGACCATTTTAGAGAAGATTAGTTTTGAGATAAACAAGGGCGATTGTGTGGCCTTGATTGGACCTAATGGGGCAGGTAAGACTGTCTTGATGTCCTGTATTCTTGGTGATAAAAAACCGAGTAATGGTCAGGTCCTCATTGATGGTAAAGCAGGTAAGGCAAAAAATAAAATTGCGGTTCTCCTTCAGGAAAATACCATTCCAAATAGTTTGAAAGTGGAAGAGCTAATTGCCTTCTTCCAATCTATTTCTGATAATCCCTTGACCAATCAAGAGGTTCAGGAACTCCTACAATTCAAGGAAGACCAGTATCAGCAGTTTGCGGACAAACTCTCTGGTGGGCAAAGACGTCTTCTGGCTTTTGTCCTTTGTTTGATTGATAAACCTAAAATCCTCTTCTTGGATGAACCGACAGCGGGTATGGATACCTCGACTCGTCAGCGTTTCTGGGAGATTGTCAATGACTTGAAAAAATCAGGTGTAACCATTCTCTATTCCTCTCACTATATCGAAGAAGTGGAACACACAGCTGACCGTATCTTAGTCCTCCATCAAGGGAAACTTATCAGAGATACCACACCATACGCTATGCGACATGAAGAGAAAGAGAAGCAGGTCACTTTGCCAAGTAGCTTTGTTAACATTGTTCATGGCTTGGAAGATATATATGAGATTACTGAGAAGCGGGATGTCATTAGCTTCATGACCAAAGATATCGAAAAGGTATGGCAAAGACTCGAAAAATCAGGCTGTGGAATTTCTGATATTGAAATCCAAAATAAAACACTCTTGGATAGCCTATTTGATTCAACAAGGGAGGACAAGGCATGAAAGCATTACTAAAAATTGAATGGATAAAAACGTGGCGAAGCTGGCCAGTCTTTATCATGGGAATCGGGATGCCTGTTGGCTTTTTCCTCCTTTTTTCAAGTATTGTCTCAACACCTAATCCTGAGGCTCAAAAAGATTTTTTGCTGTCTTATATGTTGACCATGACTGGCTTTTCCATGTCTAGCTTTGGTTTATTTACCTTCCCTTATATGTTGCAAGAGGACCAAACAGAGCACTGGTTGACCTATATCGAGCATTCTAAAATCAGCATTTCGGCTTATTATCTATCTAAGATCTTTCGTGTTTTGCTGAATTTTATGGTGGCTATCATTGTGACTTTTTGTGTGGGAGCCTTTGTTCGAGATGTTGAGTTGCCTTTGTCAGGTTGGCTAGGTTCAGGTGCCCTCTTACTTCTATCAAGCTTGGTCTTTTTGGCCTTTGGCTTGCTTATCGCTCAGATTAAATCCCAACAAATCATGTCTGTGGTTGCAAATATCACCTACCTTGGCTTGGCTATTGTGGGTGGTTCATGGATGCCTATTTCCATGTTTCCAAAGTGGGTTCAGAGCATTTCTGAGTGGACGCCTGTCTATCATGTCAATGAGTTAGTTGTTAATTTTGCAAAGGATGGGACATTTTCATGGAAATCACTTTTGTTTATTTTGGCTTATACTGTAGTAGCAACAGGGCTTGCACTCTTTATCAAGTCGCAAAGAGAAAGTGATCGAGGTTAAAGGAGAAATAATGGATGCTTGGCAGAAGATGTATGAAGAGGCAAAAGCTTTGTATCAGCCACAGGAAGTCTCAGACTTTGTCTATGCTAGGCACGTTGTGGCTGCCGTTGAGGCTGAAGATGGGCAAATTTTCACAGGCTTTTGTATGGAAGGGACGTGTGGTGTTTTCCATCTATGTGCCGAAAGGGCTGCCCTTTTCAATATGTATCAAGAAACTGGTCAGACTAAGGTCAAGCGTATTATCGCCTTTCGTGACCAGCCACCTCATGGTGGACCATCTGGCATGCCTTGTGGAGCTTGTCGAGAATTTTTAATGGAACTGCATCCCGACAATCGTCATTTAGAGTTCATGGTTGACTACGAAACACGTCAGACCGTCACTTTGGGAGAATTATTGCCACTGTGGTGGGGAGAAGAACGGGCTCAACAATTTGAACAAAAGTCGCAAGACAAGGCTTAAAGTTTATAGAAATCACAAAATCCTCGCATGTTAAGTGTGAGGGTTTATTTTTTGAAAATAATTTCAGAAAATTCGAAATTTACCTTGAAATTCAAAATGAAAGTGCTATACTATATCGTGAAAATAGAAAGAAGGTTTCATTATGGAGTCACTTGTATCTTTTAGTAAATGGCTCAGCAAATGGTTTACTGTAGCTGTTATCCTCTGGGCGGCCTTTAACTACGCCCTTCCTGCAACTAGTAGTTGGGTCATTCCCAATACGGCTTATCTGCTTGGTTTGATTCTTTTTGGTATGGGGCTTACCTTGACAACTGAAGATTTTAAACGTATTGCTAAGCGTCCAATTCCCGTTGTTCTTGGGACTGTAGCTCACTATGTCATCATGCCTGGTTTGGCTTGGTTGCTTTGTATGATTTTCCATCTGAAAGGTGCGACAGCAGCAGGGGTTATCCTTGTTGGCTCTTGTCCAAGTGGGACTTCATCGAGTGTCATGGCCTTCCTTTCAGGTGGGGATGTCGCCTTGGATGTCTCTATTGAAACCCTCTCAACTCTCTTGGCACCACTCATGATTCCAACCCTCTTGTCATTCTTGGCTGGTCAGTACGTGAGTGTCCCTGCCCAAAGCCTCTTCCTAAGTACCTTGCGTATCGTGGTTGTCCCTATTATCTTGGGTGTGCTCGTTCACTCAATCTTTGGTAAGAAAATCGATGCCATCATCAAGATTATGCCTTTGATTTCACAAGCTGCCATCCTCTTGATTGTTGGAGCAGTTGTTTCTGCCAACCATGCCAATATTTTCACAGCAGCGACAGCCCTTGTTATCCCAGTTGTTATGCTTCATAACCTTTGTGGTTATGCCCTTGGTTTTGGATTTTCAAAAATCCTTGGTTTGGAAGAACCACAACAAAAAGCTATTACTTTCGAAGTGGGGATGCAAGACTCAAGTCTTGGAGCAACCCTTGCCATGAAATATTTCGTGCCACAAGCTGCCATCCCATCAACTATCTTCAGTATTTGGCATAATATCTCAGGTTCTATCCTTTCATCATGGTGGAAGAACCATTCAAAAAATAGTCATTAAGATAAATGAAAAGCTGACCTTGGGTTGGCTTTTATTTTTTGATAAATAATCTTTTCTGAGACTGTCCTTAGGTGATGATGGACGTCAGCGAATGTCAAGGAAGTTCCATACCTAAGCTTAGAGTATAAGGTCTCGAAACTTCCGAACCCCTGAAGTTAAAGTTCTTCAGGGGTTTTTATCACAGCGGAAAGTCTACTCACTTTGTTCTCAAAAAGAATGTGATGTCATTATATGCAGGCCTTCATAGTTCATGGCGTATTTGAAAACGTTTATTTACCTCTTGAAGCTGACCTTGGGTCGGCTTTTTTACGTCACATGACAAATGTCATGTCATGTCATGACATCTGGTGCTAAAAAGAGAATGACCAAAAAGATATACTTTAGTCATAACTTAGAAATAATAAAAAACGAAAGAGGTCATCTCATGAAAATCAAAACATCTTACCTTATCTACGCTGTCATCGGAACTGTCTTTGCTGGACTTAGCATGTTTACTGACATCTTTGAAAAAGGCAATTTTGAAGCTATCTTCTCAAATTTGGGCATGATTATTGGCTTGTCTATCTCAGCCTACATTCTCATCACTATGGCTAAAAGTTTTATCGACCTTGTCATAAATGATTTAAAAAACTAGGAGGCCCAGCATGAAACTATTGAAAATACTAAGCATCATGCTTCTAGCAGCAATTTGGACCATCCTCTTTGCTTATGTCCTACTTCATGGCAGCAGTGATATTCTCTATAGTGTTATGGGCGTATCTGTTGCAGCTTGTTATGTTTTTCTAGCCTTCTACCAAAAGAAAGGAAATCACAAACATGAGTGAAGCAATCCTTCAAGTCACAAATCTTGTCAAAAAAATCAAAGGAAAAACGATTTTAGACCATATTAGCTTTGAGGTGGGAAAAGGCGATTGTCTTGCTTTAATTGGTCCCAATGGTGCTGGTAAAACGACCTTGATGTCCTGTATTCTTGGTGATAAGAAAGCCAGTAGCGGTCAAGTCTTTATCAAGGGTAAAAGTGGAAAAGCACAAGATCAAATTGCGGTCCTTCTCCAAGAAAATACCATTCCCTCGCAATTGAAAGTCAAAGAATTGATTACATTTTTCCAAGATATTTCTGAGAATGGATTATCTAAAGTAGAGATTCAAGCACTCTTACAATTCAAAGACGATCAGTATCAGCAGTTTGCGGACAAACTCTCAGGGGGACAAAAACGTCTTCTTGCCTTTGTCCTCTGTCTAATTGGCAAGCCTGACATTCTCTTTTTGGATGAGCCGACAGCAGGGATGGACACTACGACACGCCAACGTTTCTGGGAAATCATCAATGATCTGAAAAAGTCAGGTGTGACTATTCTTTATTCGTCCCACTATATCGAAGAAGTCGAGCACACAGCTGATCGCATTTTGGTCCTTCATCAGGGGAAACTCATTAGGGATACTACGCCACATGCCATGCGTAGCGAAGAAAAGGAAAAACAAGTCACCTTACCAAGTCGCTTTGCGCCAAGTCTTGACAAACTGGCAGCCATTTATGATGTGACTGAAAAACGTGATGTTGTAACCTTTATGACTAAAGATGTTGAAAGTGTATGGAGTAGTTTACAAGCTCATGGCTGTCGCATTTCTGACATTGAAATTCAAAACAAAACACTTTTAGATAGCTTATTTGATAGCACAAGGGAGGACAAGTCATGAAAGCACTACTTAAAATCGAATGGATAAAAACATGGCGCAGTTGGCCCGTCTTTATCATGTCTATCGGAATGCCCGTCGGATTTTTCCTCTTGTATTCAGGAATGGAAATGAGTCCTGACCCAGAGTCACAAAAAGCCTTTATATTGTCCTATATGTTGACCATGACAGGATTCTCTATGTCCAGCTTTGGTTTCTTTACCTTTCCCTACATGCTTAGAGAGGATCAAACGGAGCACTGGTTAACCTACATCGAACATTCAAAAATCAGTATTCAGGCCTACTACCTCTCTAAAATCTTCCGAGTTCTTATGAACTTTATGGTTGCTATCATCGTAACTTTTTGTGTAGGAGCTTTTGTGCGTGATGTTAAGATGCCATTCTCACATTGGCTCGGTTCAGGTGCTCTTTTACTCTTGTCAAGTCTAGTCTTCCTATCCTTTGGCTTACTCCTAGCCCAAATTAAGTCTCAACAAATCATGGCTATCGTCGGAAATATCGTCTTTCTTGGTCTAGCTATTATTGGTGGTTCTTGGATGCCAGTTACCATGTTTCCAAAATGGGTTCAGCACATTTCTGAGTGGACACCCATCTATCATATCAATCAATTGGTGGTCAATTTTGCGAAAAAAGGGGAATTTTCATGGAAATCACTCATTTTTATCTTGGTCTATGCTACAATAGCTACAGGCTTAGCCCTTTTTATCAAATCTTACAGAGAAAGTGACCATGTTTAGAACTTACCAGAAAAATGATTTCGCTTATTTTGTTAGTCTGATTTTCCTAGTCTTCCCAGTATTGGGAGTTTTTGGTGGGTATTTTCCAGTTTGGACCCTAGTTTTGACAGGACTGTTTACCATTGCTTATCTCCTTATGGTGTATTTGAAAAAAGCCTATAGCAAGTGGATTCCCTTTCTGTGGTTTTACACTCTAGCTTACATTATCCTCATGTCCATGACCTTCCAGGGAGGCATGATGTGGTTTGTTTTTTTTAACGTCAATCTTCTCGTTTGGCGCTTTGAGGATAGCATATCATCTTATCGATTCTTATCCTTTCTAGCGACACTCTTGATTTTGACGTCATCATCCTTCCTATTGACAGACGATTTGAGCACCCACCTCATGTCTATGATTATTCCCCTCTTTTCGTTGGGAATGTACTATTTTCAAAACCGTATGCGTCAGGAGAGAAAGATGGAAGAAGCCCTTGCGGAGAAGAATCGTACCATCAATATCCTGTCCGCTGAAAATGAACGCAATCGTATCGGTCGTGATTTGCACGATACCTTAGGACATACCTTTGCCATGATGAGTCTTAAAACCGAGTTGGCTCTGAAACAGATGGACAAGGAGCAGTATGAAGCTGCTAGAAAGAATCTGGAAGAATTGAACCAGATTAGCCGAGACTCTATGTACGAGGTACGTGAGATTGTCAATAAGCTCAAGTACCGAACGGTGGCGGAGGAGTTACTGGAACTCGAGCGACTCTTTGACCTATCAGATATCGTCTTGGCCGTGGATAGTAGCCTTGACTTAGACAGCCTGTCACCTGTTAGCCAGTCGACCTTGTCCATGGTGCTTCGTGAACTGGCCAATAATGTCATCAAACATAGCCAGGCTGATAGCTGTCAGATTCGTCTAAGTCGTCATTATGGGATTGTTTTAGAGTTTGAGGATGATGGTTGTGGCTTTGAGGAAGTCACAGGACAAGAGCTACACAGTATCAGAGAGCGCCTCAGTTTGGTAGATGGAGACTTGGAAATTCTATCTCAATCGCATCCAACAACCATTCGTGTGCATTTGAAAGAGGGAGGAAAAGCATGAAATTATTAGTCGCCGAAGACCAGTCAATGTTGAGGGATGCCCTCTGCCAACTCCTCATGCTGGAGGATGATGTCGAAGAGGTTCATGCGGCCAGTGATGGCCAAGAAGCCATTACTCTCTTGGAAAAAGAAGAGGTCGACGTAGCCATTTTAGACATTGAAATGCCAATCAAGACAGGACTTGATGTCCTAGAGTGGATCCGTGCCAATCAAAGTGAAACGAAGGTTGTTATTGTGACCACCTTCAAACGAAAAGGCTATTTTAAACGAGCCCTCGCAGCCCACGTGGATGCTTACGTGCTCAAAGAACGTTCCATCAGTGACCTCATGGCGACCATCCATACCGTCCTAGCAGGTCAAAAGGAGTACTCACCAGAGCTTGTCGAAGGTGTCGCCTTTGACAATAATCCACTCAGTCAACGTGAACAAGAAGTCTTGGCCATGGTTGCCCAAGGTTCAACCAACCAAGAAATCGCTGAAAGCCTCTTTCTTTCAAATGGAACTGTCCGAAATTACATGACAGCCATCCTGACTAAACTCGATGCAGGCAACCGAACAGAAGCCGTCCGCATTGCCAAAGAAAAAGACTGGCTAGGGTGAGGAGAAATAGATAAGAATGAAGTCACCATATGGTGGCTTTTTTTATGCCTTATAATCTATCTAAACTTTCACAAGCAAGAATGAGAGAAGTTGAAATGAGCCTCTACAGGAATATGTAGAGGCTTTGATGAATTATTGAATTGTGTCATTTTGTTTAGTGAATTAGACGGGTGGTTTTGATTTTTTCAAGTATCAAAACTATTTTCTCTTTTGAGAGAATAACACTTGGTTTCCTTTTTTAACTGCTTTATAATAGAGTAATACTAAGGTCTTCTGCTGTGATAAAGAAGGCAGATTTTAGGAGATGAGAAATTGGCTTTTTGTGTTTAGAGGACACGGTTTGTTGATTTTTTACTGTAGGAGATAGATATGGCAATGATAGAAGTGAAACATCTTCAGAAAAATTTTGTGAAGACAGTCAAGGAACCGGGGTTGAAGGGGGCTTTGCGTTCCTTTATTCATCCTGAAAAGCAGACCTTTGAAGCGGTCAAGGATTTGACCTTTGAAGTGCCCAAGGGGCAGATTCTAGGTTTTATCGGGGCAAATGGTGCTGGGAAGTCGACCACCATTAAAATGCTGACAGGAATTTTAAAGCCGACATCTGGCTATTGTCGGATTAACGGCAAGATTCCGCAGGATAATCGCCAGGATTATGTCAAGGATATTGGAGTCGTTTTCGGACAACGCACCCAGCTATGGTGGGATTTGGCTCTGCAAGAGACCTACACGGTTTTGAAAGAGATCTATGATGTACCGGACTCGCTTTTCCATAAGCGCATGGACTTTTTGAATGAAGTTTTGGATTTGAAGGAATTTATCAAGGATCCTGTGCGGACTCTTTCACTAGGTCAACGGATGCGGGCGGATATTGCGGCTTCCTTACTTCACAATCCTAAGGTTCTCTTTTTAGATGAGCCGACCATTGGTTTGGATGTGTCGGTCAAGGATAACATTCGCCGGGCTATTACTCAAATCAATCAAGAGGAAGAAACAACTATTCTCTTGACCACTCACGATCTGAGTGACATTGAGCAACTTTGTGACCGGATTTTTATGATAGACAAGGGGCAAGAGATTTTTGATGGAACGGTTAGCCAGCTCAAGGAGACCTTTGGCAAGATGAAGACTCTTTCCTTCGATCTGATGCAAGGTCAAAGTCATCTCGTCTCTCATTATGAAGGCTTGCCTGATATGACCATCGATAGACAAGGAAATACTCTCAATATTGAATTCGATAGTTCCCGCTACCAGTCGGCCGATATTATCAAGCAAACCTTATCTAATTTTGAAGTCCGTGATTTGAAGATGGTAGATACGGATATTGAAGATATTATCCGTCGCTTCTATCGAAAGGAGCTCTAAGATGGTCAAATTGTGGAGACGGTATAAACCCTTTATCAATGCAGGGATTCAGGAGTTGATTACCTATCGAGTCAACTTTATTCTCTATCGGATTGGTGATGTCATGGGGGCTTTTGTGGCCTTTTATCTCTGGAAGGCAGTCTTTGACTCCTCCCGGGAGCCTTTGATTCAGGGCTTCAGTATGGCAGATATCACTCTCTACATCATCATGAGTTTTGTGACCAATCTTTTGACCAGGTCTGATAGCTCCTTTATGATTGGGGAGGAGGTCAAGGATGGCTCCATTATCATGCGCTTGCTGAGACCAGTGCATTTTGCAGCTTCTTACCTCTTTACGGAACTTGGATCCAAGTGGTTGATTTTTATCTCAGTTGGCCTTCCATTTTTAAGTGTCATTGTTTTGATGAAAGTCTTATTTGGGCAAGGGATTGTAGAAGTGCTGGGATTAACTGTCCTTTATCTCTTTAGCTTAACTCTGGCTTATCTGATTAACTTTTTCTTTAATATCTGTTTTGGTTTTTCAGCCTTTGTGTTTAAAAATTTATGGGGTTCCAATCTACTCAAGACTTCCATAGTGGCCTTTATGTCTGGCAGTTTGATTCCCTTGACGTTTTTTCCAAAGGTGGTTTCAGATATTCTCTCCTTATTGCCATTTTCATCCTTAATTTACACTCCGGTTATGATCATTATTGGGAAATACGATGCCAGTCAGATTCTTCAAGCACTTTTGCTTCAGCTTTTCTGGCTTATAGTGATGGTGGGCTTGTCTCAGTTGATTTGGAAACGAGTCCAGTCATTTATCACCATTCAGGGAGGTTAGTATGAAAAAATATCAACGCATGCATCTGATTTTTATCAGACAATACATCAAGCAAATCATGGAATACAAGGTGGATTTTGTGGTTGGTGTCTTGGGAGTCTTTCTGACTCAAGGCCTAAACCTCTTGTTTCTCAATGTCATATTTCAACACATCCCCTCGCTAGAAGGTTGGACCTTTCAAGAGATTGCCTTTATCTATGGCTTTTCCTTAATTCCAAAGGGATTAGATCATCTCTTTTTTGACAATCTCTGGGCTTTAGGTCAACGGCTAGTTCGAAAAGGGGAGTTTGACAAGTATCTGACTCGTCCTATCAATCCTCTCTTTCACATCCTCGTTGAGACCTTTCAGATTGATGCCTTGGGTGAACTTTTGGTCGGTGGCATCCTATTAGGAACAACAGTAACTAGCATCTCTTGGACTCTTCCAAAATTCCTGCTTTTCCTAGTTTGTATTCCTTTTGCGACCTTGATTTACACTTCTTTAAAAATCGCGACAGCCAGCATCGCTTTTTGGACCAAGCAGTCAGGTGCCATGATTTACATTTTCTATATGTTTAATGATTTTGCCAAGTATCCTATTTCTATTTACAATTCGCTCCTTCGTTGGTTAATTAGCTTTATCGTTCCTTTCGCCTTTACGGCCTACTATCCTGCCAGTTATTTCTTGCAGGGTAAGAATGGGCTCTTTAATATCGGTGGTTTGATTCTGATTTCCCTTGTCTTCTTTTTCATTTCCCTCAAACTCTGGGATAGGGGCTTGGATGCCTACGAAAGTGCTGGCTCGTAAGGGGGAAAGTAAGACTAAAATCAAGAAAGGAACTTATGATGTTTACAATTGAAGAAGTCAAGGATGAAGATCAAAAAATGGCAGTTGTTGATGAGGTTTTAAAAGATTTGCCAGAATGGTTTGGAATACCAGAAAGCACGCAAGCCTACATCGAAGGAGCCAAGGACCTGCAAGTGTGGGCCGCCTTTCAGGAGAGTAATTTGCTTGGCTTTGTAAGCTTGTCCTATTCTAGTGAAGAGTGTGCAGAGATTGATTGTCTCGGCGTAAAAAAAGCTTATCAAGGTCAAGGAATTGGAAGGGAATTAATTACGACTATAGAAAGAGAAGCAGTCAAACAAGTGGACTACCTACAGGTAAAAACAGTGGCAGAAGGTTCAAATAAAGATTATGACCGAACAAATGTCTTTTATCGAAGTGTTGGTTTTAAAAAATTAGAGATTTTTCCTCAACTATGGGATCCCCAAAATCCTTGCCAGATTTTGATAAAGAAAATCTTTTAAACTTCCTGACAAAAAATTGAGAGTGCTATACTATAAAAGCGTTAGCCAATTTAGCTCAGTTGGTAGAGCAAGGCACTCGTAAAGCCTAGGTCAGGAGATTTTGATGCTGTCATAAAGGATGCTAGAGAAGCAATCAGTCAGACGGAATTAAAGCAGAAATATAAGAACTTTTTGAGAGTTATCTCATTCTTTCAATCGTGCTGATAGATCCTGATTTGTCCAGAGAGTAGCTAGAGGCTCAGTTAAACACAGACTCTACACTAGCTGAGAAAACTAAAAAGGTCTGTCTCGCTCTTTATGATTTAACCAATCGAAATAGAGATTAATTGGAAGTGCCTAAAAAAACACAAGGAATTATTGATAAGGTAAAAATGAAAAAATCAATCTTTAGGGCCAGTTTTGAAGAGAGTTTAAATCTTTTAGATGATAGTGTCTCAGGAAAATTTGCACAGGAAAATTATCAGGATGCTCTAAAAAAAGAAAAATATAGAGGGACCTTTAAGTCGTATGTTTGGTTAGTGATTTTGACGATCTTATTTATAATCGGTCCTAATTGGTTGATTGTAGCTTTAAATAATCATTTATTTTATCATGTTAATCCTAGAGATTTGACAGTAGGCTTGTCCAAAATTAATTTTCTTCCATACTGGGTATTTTGGACGGGGCTGGCAATATGGATTTTTCTGATTATATTAGGAAAGCGATTCAACCAACAGTTCATTTTGATCTATAGAGGTCAGTTTCATTTTATGGTTTCTTTTATAATATGGCTACTAATTGAACTTAATCTTTTCTTGATGAATTTACTTTATGGTCTTGTTGGCTATGTGGGAATGTTTGTTTTTGGAGGACTAATTCTTTTCACAATCATTTATATGATACGTGATAAGTCTACCTCATTACTAAATTTATTATATGGTGGTACTGAAATAGAGAGTTCGACCGATAGAGTGTTTAATAGAGTATTTAGATTCATTGTCAAGTATGGTGGAATAGTTGTAGCACTCTGGATAATTTTTCGTACGATATTTTCGGATTCAATAAGAAATGTAGATAGTCTGGTTGGAGGATTAAGCGTTCTATTTTTATTCCTAGTGTTCAATATACTAATTGCTGCCTTTGAAATTTATTTCATGTTTCCCTATATGTTGCAAGCCTACTACAAATGGAAATATCCTGAAGAATACCGAGATTGGGAAGGCAAGTCAGTAGAAGACTGGTATGGGAAGAAGTATTTGAAGAAGCATAATATCAGCTGAAAGTAAAAACTGAAATAATAAAAGAAGCATCTGAGTTTAACTTCAGATGCTTCTTTGGTAGTTATTACATTTGGAATGAATCATGTTTAAAATGTTGCTGATATATTTTCTATTTTATGTTTAAATCTTTTTCCATTTCCATTTTTAGGTTTTTTATGAATACTTCATCACCGAAAGCTTGAGATAATACCTGAGCCGTATTATAGATTTCTCTTGCTTTGTCTAGGTCATTTTCAAAATATAAATAATATTTCGCTTCCAAAATGAGTACGGCGGGTTTGTAAGCATGTTGTAGCGTCTTATCAATAATAGTATGCATTTTATCGACAATAGTTTTCATATTTCTATAATCATGATGCATCACATAGATTCCACCTATAGTTGACAATGCCCCCAGTAGATCAACATTAACTAGCTCTTCCCCTTGTAATTCTTGATTAATTAATTTACATCGAAAACTTTCAACAATTTCTTTATCATAGTCACCAACTTGACATTGAAAGGTATAGTATTTTATTAGCAGAAGGTCATTCAAGGTGTACTCTTCTTTTTTTAATACCTGGTTCAAATAGTCTTCATATACAATCTCGACAAGATCCTCTTTCTTCTCTTCAGATATAAAATTCAGGGTTCTTTCAATGATATCAATGGTTAAGAGTTCTTCTTCTGGTAGAATGTCAATATAGTTGTCATAGAGTTCCTCAATATCTTTTAGCTTCTTCTTGATACGTTCGGGGTCGCCATAGACAGGAGACTTCATGAGTTTATATTTAGCCTTGTAATAGTCTTCAGGAATGTCTAGTTTTGTTTCACCTAGCAAATAGTTGAGGGAAACTCCTAATTTATCACTGATATACTGCAGTTTGACAATAGTTGGTAATGAGCGACCGAGCTCAATTCTCATCAGCTGTTTGACGGTTAATTCTTCTTCGGTGTCACAAACTTGCTCACGTGTTAAACCTATTCGTTCACGTTCTTCACGAATTCTTTTTCCAATCTCGATTTTAATATCATCAGACATCTGTATTCCCCTTGAGTTTTAATTATATAATAATATACCTTAAAATCATGTGAATGAAAAGACTCTAGGAAGCTGACTGTGTTTCTAGTTAGAGCAAAAGAGGGGGAATAAACAAAATAACCATCTAACACTCAGTTTAGATGGTTATGGTTTTGAATTAAGATATTTTTCGTAATCTCTTAGACTGTAGAATGGTCAGTGCAGTAAAGAGGAGCAACCAGGCTAGCAGAGATAGTGAGCTAGCAACTTGATCCTGCCACTTAAAGGTTTCAAGCTGGCTTATAGATTTCGTGAAAAGTCCCATATAACTATATTTCACGACATTATCGAAATCTTTACTGATCCCTGAAAGCATTGGAATAAACATACTAATCATTGATACTGGAAGACTAATCACTTGGGCAGACACTTGAGTTTTGCTGATTAAGCCAATGAAAAGATTGATAAGCATCATTACTAAAGCTGTACCAAATGAGACAATAAGATAAGGACCATAATGAGTTTCAATATTCAGTTCTAGTATTCTCGGAATAGCAGTCGTCATAACTAAGCTAATAAGCACTGGGTAAAACAAAACTGAAAGGATATAGTTCGTACTGTTAACACCACTTAAAAACAAAGTTCTTAAAATATTTTTTTCTTTTTCTTCGGAAACAATAGTACTGATTGGATTTCCAACTGATAAACTCAAAGATAAAGCTAAACACAGGCCTAATAGATTGACTTTCATTGAATTGTTTAGGCTACCTTGAATCTCATAAATATATTTGTAGAGAAAGGCAAATCCTAAAGGAAGGAGGATTTGTAGGATAATGGTTTTGTTAGATTTGATAACTCGTTTTCTAAGCCATAGTAAAGATTTCAATTGGTTAAACATTAAGTTTTCCTCCTGTAAGTTGGATGAAGATGTCTTCTAAAGTTGGTTCACATGAATGGATGGTTTGAATATCTTGAGTTGCAGTAATATGATTTAATTCAGAGAAGGGAATCACTTTCTCTTGACCTGAACAGTAGGTCACTTTTACCATTTTATTTGCATTATATTTCTGAATAAGCTCAGCAGGTTTTCCTTCCTCAACAATCTTCCCTTTATTTAGAAGTACAATTTTATCGCATAAAATGGTAGCCTCGTGCATGTCATGTGTCGTCAGAAAAATGGTTGTTCCTTGTTGTTTTAGTTCTTCAATAAGAGCGTGAATGGTTTGAGATGTTGATGGATCTAGACCAGAAGTAGGTTCATCAAGAAAGAGAACTTTTGGCTTGTTAATGATAGCCCTAACTAGAAGCATCCGTTGTTTCATCCCTGTAGAGAGTTTTTCTGCCAAGGTTTTACGATGATCATAAAGACCTACACGTTTCATCAAATCGTCAATATAATCTGGTGAAACATTGTAGAGTTTGGCGAAGAATAGAAGATTATCATGAAGTGTTAATTTTTCATAAAAGCCACTATTTTCAGTAATTAATCCAATCTTTGACAAATCTTTTTCTTTTAACTGAAGGGATGATTTGCCTAAAATATAAGTTTCTCCCTGACTAGGAGTGAGTTGACCTGTTAAGATATTAATTGTTGTCGTTTTCCCAGAGCCTGAAGGCCCTAGGAAACCTAGAATTTCACCTTCTTCAACTGTGAAGTTTAGATTTTCTATTGCTATATATTTTTGAAATTGTTTGCTTAACTGTTTTGCTACGATAAGGTTTGTCATATCTTGATTTCTCCTATTTGATTATATGAATGAGTATAAACAAAAAAATAACGAATCAAAAGGACATTTATGTCACTTAGATTTGTTATTTCGTATTTAAGTCTTTTTTCATTTCCATTTTAAGATTTTTGATGAAGACTTGGTCACCGAAGGCTTCGGCTAGTACGGTAGCCATTTTGTAAAGTTCAGTTGCTTTATCTTTATTGTTCTCATAGAAGAGATAGTATTTTGCTTCAAGCATTGTTATACCTGGCTGATATGAGTGTTGCATAATGGAATGTATGATTTCATACATCTTATCGACGAGAGACTTCATATGTTCGTATTCATGGTGCATAACATATATCCCAGCTATAGCTGATAATGCTCCCAATAGTTCCACATTGGTTAATTCATCTCCTTGCAATCTTTGTTTTATCAAATTTTTTCGAAAATTCTCAATCATAGATTCATCATATGAAGATGATTGGCACTGTACAGAATAATATTTTATCAATAAAAGATCATTCAATGTGTACTGTTCTTTTTTCAATACTTGATTTAAATAATCTTCAAATACTATTTCAACAAGGTCTTCTCCCTCCCCTTCAGCTATGAAATTTAATGTTCTTTCAATGATATCAATAGCAAAAAGCTCGTCCTCTGGTAGAATCTCAATATAGTTGTCGTAGAGTTCCTCAATATCTTTTAGCTTCTTCTTGATACGTTCGGGGTCGCCATAGACAGGAGACTTCATGAGTTTATATTTAGCCTGATAATAGTCTTCAGGAATGTCTAAATTAGTTTCTCCCAACAAATAATTCAGGGAAACATTTAGTTTATCACTGATATATTGAAGTTTTACAATAGTTGGCAATGAACGTCCGAGCTCAATCCTCATCAGCTGTTTGACAGTTAATTCATCTTCAGCATAACAAACTTGCTCACGTGTTAACCCTTGTCGTTCACGTTCTTCACGAATTCTTTTTCCAATTTCTACTTTAATATCCTGAGACATACATTACCCTTATGATTTAGATTTTTAATACTACTATAACGTAAAATCTAAATAAAGTCCAAAAGCCATAATAGAAGTAGTGTATAATAAAACCTACAGGAGTTTACAATTATGAAACAATCTCAATTTGCGAGCTCAATAGCCTACAAATTTTCCTCTCAAATATTATTTAGAATATTAAAAAATGTTATAATGGGAGATGATAAAGGAGGAGAGGGCGATGAAGATCTTAGCAACAAATCCTATTTCGTTTAAAAAAAGAATGATTGAATTTCTATTCGATTATCTTTTTATTATAGCTTATTTAGGTCTTCTGTTTTTAGGTTCTATGCTTATATACATTATTTTTTTTAATGGCGTCCCAGAGTTTACAGAAATTCAGTCGCAGTGGCTTGTATTTTTCACCTCTGTTTTGCCAATCACGCTCCTTTTCACATTCTTGGATTATGCAAAAAATGGGAGCTTGGGGAAGGGAAAAGCAGGGCTTGAACTGGTCTACCAGAAAAAAACAGTGCAGGCTAGCTTGATCAGAAACGTCATCAAATTTTTACCTTGGCAACTCGGTCATATGGGCACGATTCATGGCTTCTATAGTGATTTTGATGTGTTATCCATTATCCTCTCGTTTTCAGCGACTCTAATCGCAGTTTTGTTACTGGCAATGACGTTTTTTAGGAAAGATAGGAGACATCTAGGAGACCTGCTAGCACATACACAAGTACAGCTAAAAGGTGATTAAAATACAGGTTGTTTACTTGGTCCATAAGTAAAAATTGAAACGAAACCAAGGAAGTCATTTTGATGACCTCCTTTTTTTATTGCTGCAAATAATATACAATAGAATAATTACAGGAGTTTACAAATATGAAACAATCTCAATTTGCGAGGGCGCTTTGGTATGGTATTCTGGGTGCCCTCTTTTTTGCTTTTACTTTTATCTTTAATCGTAGTATGAATCTTTCGGGTGGGTCCTGGATGTGGAGTGCTAGTCTACGCTATTTGTTTAGCTTGCCCATGCTGACTGTTTTGGTCTGGCGTAAGGGTGAGCTGGCAGGTGTTCTGTCTGCCATTAAGAAAGCACCCCTGACTTGGTTGATTTGGAGTACGGTTGGTTTTGGGCTTTTCTATGGGCCACTGTCTCTAGCCTCCATTTATGGTGAGTCCTGGTTTGTGGCAGCCACTTGGCAGATTACCATTCTGGCTGGTCTGCTCTTGACCCCACTCTTTGGGCAGAGGGTACCTGGTAAGCAACTGCTTATGACATTGGTTATCCTTTTAGGGATCATTCTCATCCAGATTCCTTACTTCGGTAGTGGTCTTGGTAGCGGTGTGGTCCGTGCTAGTCTCTTGATTTTACTGGCCGCTTTTGCCTATCCTTTGGGCAATCGTAAGATGATGGTCCACTGTAAGCAGGATCAGCTTTCAACGACGCAGCGCGTGTTTGGAATGACCTTGATGAGTACACCTTTTTGGTTGCTTTTGTCAGCTTTTGCTGGTGCAGATGCTGGTCTTCCATCAGGCGGACAGATTTTACAGTCTTTAATTGTGGCTGTCTTTTCTGGGGTTGTCGCAACCTTGCTTTTCTTCGAGGCCACTAATCTAGTTAAGCATAACCATAAGCAACTGGCAGTAGTTGAGGCTACTCAGGCTGGTGAAGTTCTCTTTACCCTCTTGGGTGGTTGCCTCTTCCTCGGAGATAGTCTACCTAGCCTTTTGGGATTCCTTGGGATTGCTATTGTAACCATTGGTATTATTGGAAATAGCCTGCTAACAGGCTCAGATTAAGCATAAGGAACGGACTTTCGAATGGCAAATTCGGAAGTTTTTCATTTATATGAAAAATATTACAGAAAAAGATGGTATTTTCAGATTATAGTGATATAATGATATTAAAAGTAAGCGTTTACCGTTTTAATGTAAATCCTAGAGATATTTCCGGAAACTTTGATAGGCTTATTAATAAAGGCGAATGTATTCACTTTGAATTTTCATGAAAAATGAGTTAACATTTAATGTTACTCTAAAGAAGGAGAAGAGTCATGAATGATACTGTTTGTAAAAATTGGTTTATGCGTAAAAGTGGGAAAACTTGGGTCTATGGCTGTGCCTTGGTAAGCTTTGCAGGTTTGGCCCTGGCTGGTCCTGTCTATGCGGACCAAGTGGAACAGGCAACTGTGAGCCAAGTACCTCAAGAAGTGGTAACTCAAACTGACCATCAAGTTGCTCCTCAAGCGGAGCTTGCTCCTAGCACGACCAAGGAAGTCCCCCAAGTGGTAGAGCCTAGCCAGTCCCTTGTTTCCGAATCTGCTAAAACAGCTCAAGAGAATCCCACTCAGCCTAGCCCTGACCAGTCAAAAGAAGTACAAATACAGGCTAGTGAGGCTGAGAAAGTGGCTAAGCAAACGCAAGAAGCCGATTTGAATCAGACCAGTCAAGAGCAATCTCCAGTTGTAACGAATAGCACCAGTCCTGTTCATGTGACAGAGGAAAAAACGGATTTGCCTAATAATGAAGCGGTTACCAATCTTGAAGGGATGACCGCAGACCAAAATGGTCACTGGGAAATGCAGGCTGACGGTATTCATTCAGAAGCCAAAGACAAGGGAGACTCTTTCCTTTATTCTCAATCCGAGGGCAAGAATTTTATCTATTCAACGGATGTGACCTTCAAGGAAGCTGGTGGTGCCGCTGCCCTCATTTTCCGTGGTAACAATGATAGTAGCGATAAAAATATGTACGGGGTCAACGTAGACTCTGGTAACCATAAGGTTAAGTTTTGGCGTTGGGTCAATAATCATGATATTCAACTTGTAGATGAAAAAGATGTAACACCAACTGCCGATGAAACCTACAATCTTAGAGTAGTTGCGGCTAATCAGTGGCTATCTTACTATGTCAATGATGTGCTTGTCGCAAGTACAGGTGACGCTGTTCTTCAAAAAAGTGACAAGGGCCAACCTCAAGTCCTTCCAGAAGGTTACTTTGGACTTCTTAATTGGAATGCCAATGTCATTTTCAAAAACACCCGCTATGTTAATCTTGATGATGCCAGTCTTCCTTTGATTGACAATCTTGTGGTGACCTCAAAGACAGGTTCTGTTGAAAAACAAGCCCAATTCTTCTCTGAAGAACCACTCCATATCCAATATGTGGGACACAATGCTGAGGCAGTAGGCTTTGACATCACTAAGCATAATCCAAATGCTGTTATCAAGGTAGAAGATGCCAAAGGAAATGTCTACACAGATATTTCTCAATTGCCAGTGGCTGTAGGTTCCAATTACTTTACTATTGAAAGTAGTGTGACCGATTCGCTTGGTCGTCCAGTGACCTTGACCTACCGTGTCAATATCCACCGAAGACAGAGCGATGATGTCTATTACAACGAGCTTTACCGTGATCAGTATCATTATTCTGTTAAGGATGGCTGGGCTAATGACCCTAATGGCTTGGTCTTCTACAAAGGACGTTACCATCTTTTCTATCAATTTTACGATGATACCAAATGGGGTCCAATGCACTGGGCTCATGCGACCAGCCGAGACTTGCTTCATTGGGATGAAGAGCCAATTGCTTTTTATCCAGATGCAACAGGTCACATGTTCTCAGGCTCTGTCGTGGTTGATAGTACCAATAGCTCAGGTCTCTTCAAATCTCCGGAAGGCGGTCTGGTAGCTATTATCACTTCAAATGGTAATGGGCAACGGATTGAAATTGCCTATAGTGAGGACGAGGGTAGAACTTGGCAAAAATATGATAAGGTGGTTGCCGACTGGTCTCAGGACCCACTTCAAAACCAAGATTTCCGTGATCCTAAGGTCTTTCGCTGGGATAACCAATGGTTTATGGTCCTTGCTGGTGGTCCACTCCGCATTTATTCCTCACCAGATTTGAAGAACTGGCAGGTTGAAACAACCTATAAGGATTTGCATACGGAATGTCCTGACCTCTATCCAATTGTGGCCAATGATGGGGCACTCAAGTGGGTCCTCTCACGTGGTGGTCGTTCTTACAAGGTTGGAGACTTTAAACAAGTGGATGGTAAGTGGGCCTTTGTAGCTGATGAAGTTTACCAAGAACATGATGAAATCATGAATTTTGGTAAGGATTCCTATGCTGCCATGACTTACTATGTTCATGATTTTGGGACAGCTGACCATCCAAACATCCCGCAATTGACTGAAATCAACTGGATGAACACTTGGGAAGATTATTGCAATCTAGTTGCAGATACTGTTGGTCAAAAATTTAATGGTACCTTTAACCTTAACCTTGACCTTGGTTTGGTTAAATCAGGCGACCGTTACCTCTTAACACAAACACCTGTTAAGGCCTATGAAAGCCTTCGTGATACAGATAATGCCCAGTATTTTGAAAATGTCAGAGTAGCTTCTGACAATGAACTGCTTAAAGATTTCTCAGGTGATACTTATGAAGTGGTTTCTCACTTTGTACCAGGTAAGGACACGACTGCAGTTGGATTTAACCTTCGCGTCGGTGATGGTCAAGCTACAAAGGTCGTTTACGATTTAACCAAGGAAACTTTGTCTATTGACCGTAGCCAATCTGGGACAATTCTTTCTGATGCCTTTGCTAAGGTTAATAGCCAACAAGTGACTCGCAATGAAGATGGTTCTATTGATTTGCATCTTTATGTGGACCGTGCGAGTGTGGAAGTCTTTGCTAAGGGCAATACGGTAGCTGGTGCCAATCAGATTTTCCCAAGCCCAAGAGCCGTTGGAGCGAGCGTCTTGGTTGAAGGTGGTCCAGCCAAAGCAAATATTGCTATCTACCCAATTAAGAGTACTTGGACTGACAAGAAGGAAGTCACTAAGGCTGTTGCCATGAACACCACAGTTGCAGGTGATTTGACCCTCGAAGTTGGTCAAAGCAAGGACTTGCAGGTTTACCTCGCACCCGCTTCTGAAGAGCAAGATGTGACATGGACGGTCAGTGATCCAAGTTTGGTGTCATATACTGAACATGACAATAAACTTTCTCTCAAAGCTCTTCATAAAGGTCATCTCACTGTTACAGCAACCTCAGTTGAAAATCCTTCATTGACCAAGACCTTTAAGATTGCCATCACTCTCAATAATTTTGCGACCAACCTTAAAGGCTTGAAAGCTGTCACTGGTAATTGGTATATTGATGACGATACGCTTTACGATAGCAATGTCAGTGCCAATGACTTCTTCATGGCTTATGAAAGTAATGGCTTCAAGCAATTTGACTATGATATCGACGTCAAATACCAACATGGATTGGTCAACCTCTTTGTAGCTGCGGAACGTGAAGAACCAGGCCGTGCCTACTCTGTCCAATTTGCTGACAACGATACTGTACGTCTCTTCCGTTTTGGTGGTGAAACCATCGCTGAAGCTCATCTGGATAAAGCAATCAACGATGGTCAGTACCACCACGTCAAGGTTGAAAAGGGCAAGGACACCATGACAGTCTATGTCGATGGTAAGGAAGTGCTCCATCATCAATTTGATGCCGTGGATAATTACTTCAATCAAGCCCATGTAGGTGTTGGTCTTTGGGATGGAGCAGTAGAATTCAAAAATTTCTTCGTTACTGAAAAAATGACAAACACAAGTAGTGACACCACTGACGAGCCGATCAAACCTGATCCTCAACCACAACCTAGTCCAGAACCAAGTCCGGAAAATAAACCAGATGAACCTGAGCATCAACCTGAGGTTGCTCCAGAGCCTGAACCAACTGGACAAAATAATAGCCATGACAATACAAGTACAGTACCAAATCCATCTCAGGATAATACTGGTAAGGAAGAAGAAAGTAAGACTCCAGTGGAAACACCTAAGACTATTGCTCCAATAGTTGACAATCTCCTAAAAACATTTAACAAATTTAGTCTATCAACCTTCCTTGCAAGTATTGCCAAAGAAACATGGCACTTTTTGACAAAATGGTTATTCAACTAAGATCAAAACGTTGAAAAGGCTATATAAGAAGAAAAAACTTAGAAGCACTCATACTTCTAAGTTTTTTTGCTTAGAAATAGTCATGGGATGATTCAGTTCTTTTCAAAAGGTTTGATTTTGTAAGTCGCTTTATTTTAAAATCCATTAAAATACTATCTTGGGCACAATCTAAAGAGTTTTTACAACGTTCTAAATTGTGCCCTAATTATCTTTATGTTTTGTAAGCGGTGTCATATAATCTAAGTAGAAAGGTTAAAAAATGATTGATCATAAAATTATAGTAGTTTTGATAACATTACTGGCTAATCAAAATCTTTCTTTGTATGAGTTATCTGTAAAAACTCGTTGCTCAATAAAAGACGTTAGAGATTGTATCAATCAATTAACTATTTATCTTGATAACCGAGGAATAAAAATCGAGCAAGATAAAGGGAGGTATTACGTTACTGGCATACTAAACGATGAAAATATAGCGACTTTAATTGGTTCTGAAGAATTACAGCTTCCCAAAAGGATTCGTTTACAGTTAATTTACCTTTATACTTTTTGTCGGACGGATTTTGTTTCCAATTGGCACTATCAAGATTTTTTGAAGGTTAGTAAGAATACCACCTTGTCTGATATTCGTTCTTTGAGAAAGAATCTGCAAACTCATCACTTGGATATAGAATATTCTAGATCTCAAGGATACATTATACTTGGTGATGAAAAACAGAAACATTTGATGGCTTTTAAAGTCATTAATGAGTTACTAAACTCTCCTGTCGGACTTTGGGGACTTGAATATGTTATTTCTGCTTGGCCTCATGGTATTACCTTTGAGATTTTAAATAAACTTGTTCAGGATTATTCAAAAATTCTACATCTTACGCCAATTTCCGATAAGTTACAAGAATGTTTGTATGGAATAACGCTTATTTTATGTCGTTATCAAAGGAAAGTTTCCAGAGTAGTTTCAGAGGAGATAGAGGCTCCTTCTCAGATACGTAATTTGGCAGATATTTTATTGGATAATGCTTATGATTTAGGGGGATTTGATAGTAATTTTACTAGATCAGATCGCCAATATATAGCTGGGCTCTTGTCTAGTGGTTTTGAAGGAAATACCTCTGTTGATTTTAGTTATTTCCAAACTTTAACGGATCAAATTGTAGAAAAAATGGAAAGTATTACACTTTTACAATTTTCTAAGCAAGCCACGCTCAAAGATAATTTGATGAAGCATTTGATTCCAGTTTACTATCGCTTAAAATTTGGTCTTCCTAGTTCAAATGATTATACAGATAGGATAAAAGAACAGCATCCAGACTTATTTGAATTCGTTAAGGAATCCTTGGAGCCCTTGTCAAAGGTTGTAGGTCAACCTATTCCAGACAGTGAAATAGCTTACTTTGTCGTTCATTTTGGTGGTTATCTTAAGAAGAAGGAGACGACTAGAAAAAACTACAAAGCAGTTATTGTCTGTCCAAATGGTACGAGCTCTTCACTTATGATAAAGGAAAACCTACGCATTTTATTTCCGCAGGTTAGCTTTATCGGAGTTACTCGAGTTGATCGTTTGCATGAGTTTAAGGATGAAGAATTCGATTTAGTATTTTCAACAGTAAAAGTTGATACTAAAAAACCTCAGTATTTAGTATCAGTAATGATGTCTGTTGAGCAATCTTCACAATTAGTGCAATTAGTCTCAAAAGATTTTCCAGAAATGGATTCCAAAGATATTGAGCTAGAGAGGTTGCTTGAGTTGATTAAGCGATTTGCTTCAGTTTCACAAGAATCAGAATTACGCATTGCTCTGAAAAAATTTATATATGAAGAAATTCAGAGAAAGGAAGTGTTACCTTTGTTACAAGATTTAATTACGGAAAAAATGTTTCATAGAAGTTCAGAAAAAATGGGATGGAAGGACGCTATTCGAAAAGCATCTCAGCCATTGTTGGAAAGTGGCCAAATTACCGCCAACTACCCAGAAGCAATGATTGGAAAAGTCGAAGAATTTGGACCTTTCATTAATCTAGGAAAGGGAATTGCGATTCCCCATGCTAGACCCGAAGATGGTGTTAATGAAGTGGGCATGTCCATGTTGGTTTTAGACCACCCAATTTATCTGCTGGATGATCCAGCTCAAGAAATTCGTTTATTAATTTGTATTGCTGCTGTCGATAATCAGACTCACCTAAAAGCATTAAAACATCTTACGATGATTTTACGTGATAATGCTAAGGTTGAAAGATTGTTAACAGCTCAAGAGTTTAATGATATCAAAGAAATTATTCAACAGGAGGACTAAATTATGTTGAGAATTGGTACAGCGTGTGGTTCAGGACTAGGTTCTAGCTTTATGGTTCAAATGAATATCGAATCTATTCTTAGCGAACTAGGAGTGACTGGTGTTGAGGTTGAACACTATGATTTAGGTGGTGCGGATCCAAGTGCTGCGGATATTTGGATTGTTGGACGTGACTTGGAAGATTCAGCAGGACACCTAGGTGACGTAAGGGTACTAAATAGCATTATTGATATGGATGAGCTGAAAGAATTAGTAACTAAAATTTGTGAAGAAAAGGGTCTTATTTAGGAGGTTCTATCAATGATTAAGTTCTTATTAGATATTGTAAGTACACCAGCCATATTGGTGGCTTTAATTGCTATTCTAGGTTTGGTGCTTCAAAAGAAAGCATTACCAGATATTATTAAGGGTGGTATTAAAACCTTTGTAGGTTTTCTAGTTGTATCAGGTGGTGCAGGAATTATTCAAAGTTCCTTGAATCCATTCGGAACAATGTTTGAAAAAGCCTTCCATCTATCAGGAGTTGTACCAAATAATGAAGCGATTGTAGCGGTTGCCTTGACAACTTACGGCTCAGCAACAGCCATGATTATGTTTGCAGGTATGGTCTTCAATATTCTTATTGCAAGATTTACCCGCTTCAAATATATCTTTTTGACAGGTCATCATACGCTTTATATGGCATGTATGATTGCGGTTATCTTATCAGTTGCTGGATTTACTAACTTACCATTAATTTTATTGGGTGGTCTAGCTTTAGGTATTATCATGAGTCTATCGCCAGCTTTCGTTCAGAAATACATGGTTCAATTAACTGGTAATGATAAAGTTGCCTTAGGTCACTTTAGTTCATTGGGATATTGGTTAAGTGGATTTGTTGGTGGTCTTGTTGGGGATAAATCAAAATCAACAGAAGATATAAAATTCCCAAAAAGTTTAGCATTCTTACGTGATAGTACTGTAAGTATTACAATTTCAATGTCAATTATCTATCTAATCGTTGCCATTTTTGCAGGGTCAGGGTACATTGAAAAAGAATTGAGTAGTGGTACTAGTGGTTTAGTTTATGCCCTTCAATTGGCTGGACAATTTGCTGCAGGAGTATTTGTCATCCTCGCTGGTGTTCGTTTAATTTTGGGTGAAATTGTACCAGCCTTTAAGGGAATTTCTGAACGCTTGGTTCCAAATTCTAAACCAGCTCTGGACTGTCCGATTGTTTATCCATACGCTCCCAATGCGGTCTTGATTGGTTTTATCTCTAGTTTCGCTGGTGGTTTGGTAAGTATGGCCCTTATGATTGCTACTGGATCTGTTGTCATTTTGCCAGGTGTTGTTCCTCATTTCTTCTGTGGTGCAACTGCAGGGGTTATTGGTAATGCCTCAGGTGGTGTTCGTGGAGCAACAATTGGTGCCTTTTTACAAGGTGTTCTGATTAGCTTCTTGCCAGTATTCTTGATGCCTGTTCTTGGTTCTCTTGGATTCCAAGGTTCTACTTTCTCAGATGCAGACTTTGGTTTGTCAGGAATTATTCTTGGTGTTCTAAACCAAGTTGGTTCACAAGCTGGTATTATTATTGGTCTTATCGTTGTCCTTGTAGCTATGGTTGGAATTTCTCTCGTTTATAAAGCACCTGCTAAGGAGGAGTAAGCTATGGCCCTAAGTCCAAAAGAGGTACATGAATTAAAGTCTTTTGCTACCAAAATTAGATTAAATACACTGGAAACCTTGAATCATTTAGGATTTGGACATTATGGTGGAAGTCTCTCTGTCGTAGAAGTACTTGCCGTGTTATACGGAAAAGTGATGAATATGGCTCCAGAGCAATTTAAGAAGAAGGATAGAGATTACTTCGTTTTATCTAAAGGACATGCTGGTCCTGCTCTATATAGCACACTTTATTTAAAAGGATTTTTTGATAAAGACTTTCTTCATTCTTTAAATACGAATGGTACGCGACTTCCGTCACATCCAGATAGAAATCTAACTCCAGGAGTTGATATGACGACAGGCTCTTTGGGTCAAGGAATTAGCGTTGCTACTGGAATAGCTTATGGTCAAATTATAAATGATTCTCCACATTTTACATATACAATTGTTGGTGATGGTGAGTTAAATGAGGGTCAATGTTGGGAAGCAATTCAATTTGCAGCACATCATAAATTGAGAAATCTCTTGGTATTTGTTGATGATAATAAAAAACAACTTGATGGGACGACAGAGGAGGTCTGCAATCCTGGCGACTTTGTTGAGAAGTTTAAAGCCTTTGGATTTGAAACGATTCGTGTAGATGGCTCAGATATTAAGGAAATTTACGATGCGATTATTGAATTGCAATCTTCGACCTCTAACCAACCAAAGTGTATTGTCCTAGATACTGTGAAAGGACAAGGAGTTCCTGAACTTGAAACTATGACAGCTAATCATCATTTACGCCCTTCAGATGAACAAAGAGCAATGTTAGAAAAAGCAGTGTTTGACTTGCGTAAGCGGCTGGAGGATATGGTATGAAAAGAGAAGCAAAAGAAATGCGTCTAGTTTACAGAGATTTCCTACTTGATATTAATAAAAGTCATCCGGAAGTTGTTGCATTAGAAGCGGATCTATCGAGTTCAATGGGAACAAATAATTTAGGGAAAGCATTTGGCATGCGATACATTAATGGTGGAATCATGGAATCAGAGATGGTCGGCCTTTCTGCTGGTTTATCCATCCAAGGGTTTAAACCTTATTTCCATACGTTTGGACCATTTGCTTCAAGGAGAGTATTTGACCAGTTGTTTATTTCACTTGGCTATGCTCAATTAAGTGCAACTGTTATTGGATCAGACGCCGGTATTAGTGCTGAGATGAATGGTGGAACGCATATGCCTTTTGAGGAGCTTGGTCTCCTTCGCTTAGTCCCTAACGCTACGGTTTTTGAAGTTAGTGATGATATCCAATTTGAGTCAGTATTGCAACAGACTTTACATTTGAGTGGCTTAAAATATATTAGAACTATTCGGAAAAAACCATCCCCTCTATATAAAGGAGATGAAGACTTCTCTAAAGGGTATATTAATCTAAAACAAGGAAAAGATCTTACTTTGGTTTGTTGTGGAATAATGGTTGCTCCTTGTTTAGAAGTAGCGAACTCTTTAGAAAAAGAAGGTTATTCGGTTGGTGTCATTGATCTCTTTCGTGTTAAACCAATTCATCCTGAGGTAGAAACTTTGTTGTTGGATAAACCAGTACTAACTGTTGAAAATCATAATGTTATAGGTGGTTTAGGTAGTGCGATCTGTGAAATGATGGCGACCAAAGTAAATACACCAGTTTATCGACTTGGTATAAAAGAACGTTTTGGCCAAGTAGGACAACAAGATTATCTTCTTAAGGAATATGGTTTAGATAAAGATAGTATCAGACGAGAAATCCAACAGATTCTATCCTAAGTTTAGACATAGCTGAAAAAGGCAAACATCTACTAAAAGATGTTTGCCTTTTATATGTTTGAATTAGTAATCTACGGATATCGACTAATTCTCAACCAAAGATTTCTTTTGCGAGTGCTTTTCCTTTCGGAGTTGCTGCTAAGCCACCTTCAGCAGTTTCACGGAAGGCAGTTGGCATGGCTGAACCTACCTGATACATAGCGTCAACAACCTGGTCGACTGGAATGGCAGATGTGATACCTGCCAAGGCCATATCGGCAGCTACTAGGGCAAAACTTGCTCCCATAGCATTACGTTTGACACAAGGAACCTCGACCAATCCGGCTACTGGGTCGCAAATGAGTCCCAACATATTTTTTAGTACAAAGCAGATGGCCTGGCTAGCTTGGAAGGGGGTTCCACCAGCAGCTATTGTAATAGCGGCAGCAGCCATAGCAGAGGCAGAGCCAACTTCGGCCTGACATCCTCCCTCTGCTCCAGAAATTGAGGCGTTATTTGCGATGACTAGACCAAATGCGCCAGCAGTGAAGAGAAAATCTAGTTGTTGTGATTGGCTCAAGCCCAATTTTTCGATAGCTGTTGTTAGAACAGCGGGCAAACAACCTGCTGAACCAGCCGTTGGTGTGGCACAAACCAAGCCCATCTTGGCGTTAGATTCATTGACGGCCATGGCATTTCTAGCAGCCCCCAGAACAGCAGAATCAGCCAGGGTCTTTCCATTTTTGATATAAGCATCCAGTTTGGCAGCATCTCCCCCGGTTAAGCCAGTTGGTGATTTCTCAGGGGATAGACCAGCCTGAACAGACTCTATCATCACTTCAAGATTTCGAGTCATAAGAGATAGGATTTCAGGACGTTCACGTCCAGTTAGCTCTGTTTCTGTGGCAATCATGAGCTCTGCGATATTACCTTGGTAATCTCGGTCAGCTTGTTGAACCAATTCTTCAATAGTGTAAAACATGCAATCCCCCTCTTAGCTGAAAAAGTTGACATTATGTAGATGAGGAATTCTAGCAATTTCATTGACGGCCTCATCACACTGGTGCGAGTCAATTTCTATAATCATAATAGCCTTCTCACCAGCATTTTCTCGAGTGACGGTCATCTGAGCGATATTGATACCATAACGAGATAAAATATCGGTCACAAGAGCAATCATTCCTGGAACATCTTGGTGGACTATGATGAGAGTCGGTGTATTCATCTTGAGATTAACAGCAAAACCATTGAGCTCAGTCACTTGGATATTCCCTCCACCGATGGAAACACCAGTGGCAGAGATAGTTTTTGTAGCATTTTTTAGTGTAATACGAGTGGTGTTGGGATGCGGCGCATTACTATCTTTGTTGATTTTCCAATAGACCTTGATGCCTTTTTCGTATGCAATGTCCAGTGCGTGCGGAATATCAGGGTCATCAGTTTCCATGCCTAAAATACCCGCCACAAGAGCCACATCTGTCCCGTGACCTCGATAGGTCTTGGCAAAGGAATTAAAAAGTTGAAATTCTACTTCAGTGGGTATATCACCAAAGATGGCAGAAACAATTTTTCCAATACGAACAGCTCCTGCAGTATGACTAGAGGAAGGTCCGACCATGACAGGACCTATAATGTCAAAAACGGATTGAAATTTTAAATTTTTCATAACACGCCTCGTTTGATTAATCTTGTATTTTCAGTATACCATGAATTAGAGAGATTCGCTGTTTAAGTAAAAATCTATTGAAACCATAAAAAAATAACTTATTTTAAGCTTTCTTTAAGGTTCAATAGATATAATAGTGCTCTATTAAGTAAGCAATACTTATTTTTCATAAATCAGAGAGGGCGGCCTGCGGGTCGTCCTTTTTTATTTATTCATATATAGCTAGATTGTGGTAAAATAGAGCCTAAAGATTCAAGTATCAGAAAGGATACGCCATGACCTATACCCATTTACTTTTCGATCTTGACCACACACTCTTAGATTTCGACCGTGCTGAAGATTTGGCCTTAAACTACTTGCTTGAAGAGGCTGGTGTGGCTTCACAAGATCTCAAAGTTTACAAGGACCACTATATCCCATGAACCGTTCCATGTGGGAGGACCTCAACCATGGTTTGATTACAAAACCTGAATTGCTTCGCACGCGCTTTTCGCGTCTTTTTGACCATTTTGGACAGGAGGTTGATGGTAGTCACTTAGCAGGCCGTTACCAACATTTCTTGAGTCAACAGGGGCAGGAGTTGCCTCAGGCCCATGCTTTCTTATCAAACGTTAAAGACCGTGGCCACAAGATTTATGCAGCGACTAACGGTGTTAGCTATATCCAACGTGGTCGTCTGCAGGCTTCGAGTATTTTACCTTTCTTCGACGATGTTTTCATCTCTGATGAGGTGGGTGCCCACAAACCGTCTACAGACTTTTTTGATAAAATTGCCAATCAGGTCCATGATTTTCACCCAAGCTCAGCTCTCATGATTGGTGATAGTCTAACTGCTGATATCCAGGGTGGTAATAATGCGGGTATTGATAGTGTCTGGTTCAATCCAAGTAACCTAGTCAATGAGACTCCAGCTGTTCCAACCTATCAAGTCAAAAGTTATGAGGAAATCCTGAAGATTTTGTCCAAGTAAAGCTATGATAGCCATGATTCCGAAGAGCTTTTTAGCTCTTTTTTTGCTAAAATGAAGGCATGAATGATCTGATTAAACATAAGTTGGAACTGCTCCCAAGCAACCCGGGGTGCTATCTCCACAAGGACAAATTCGGCAATATTATTTATGTCGGTAAGGCTAAAAATCTAAAAAATCGTGTGCGTAGCTATTTTCGTGGAAGTCATGATACCAAGACGGAGCTTTTGGTATCTGAGATTGCAGACTTTGAATTTATCGTAACCGAGTCTAATATCGAGGCCCTGCTTTTGGAAATTAACCTCATCCAAGAGAATATGCCTAAATTTAACATTCGCCTCAAGGATGATAAATCGTATCCTTTTATCAAGATTACCAAGGAGCTCTATCCAAGGCTTTTGATTACCCGCCAGGTTAAAAAGGATGGTGGTCTTTATTTCGGCCCTTATCCAGACTCTGGTGCAGCCAATGAAATCAAGAAGCTTTTGGACCGTATTTTCCCCTTTAAGAAATGTAAAAATCCTGCCAACAAGGTCTGTTTTTATTACCATATTGGTCAATGTAATGCCCACACCATCTGTCACACCACTGAGGATTATTGGCAAGGTTTGGTTGAGGATGTCAAGAATTTCCTAAACGGTCATGATGATAAAATCGTTAACCAGCTTAAGGGCAAGATGAAGGACATGTCTGATCAGATGGAGTTTGAGCGTGCAGCGGAGTATCGAGACCTGATTGAGGCAGTGTCGACGCTCAGGACCAAACAAAGGGTTATCCGTCAAGATATGCAGGATCGTGATATTTTCGGTTACTACGTGGACAAGGGCTGGATGTGTGTTCAGGTTTTCTTTGTCCGCCAAGGGAAACTCATTCAGCGTGATGTTAATATGTTTCCTTACTATAATGATGCCGAGGAGGATTTTCTAACCTATTTGGGTCAATTTTATCTGGATAGTCGTCATCTCAAGCCTAGGGAAATTTTTATTCCTGGAGACATTGATCAAGAGTCTGTCGAAGCTCTGGTCGGAGATGAGGTCAAGGTTTTCAAACCTCAACGGGGAGAGAAGAAGCAGTTGGTTAATCTGGCGGCGAAAAATGCTCGTGTCAGTTTGACCCAAAAATTTGATCTCCTCGAAAAAGACTTGGCTAAGACCCAAGGAGCTATTGAAAATCTAGGCAAGCTCATGGGGATTCCGACACCAGTCCGTATCGAGTCTTTCGATAACTCTAACATCATGGGAACTAGCCCTGTCTCTGCCATGGTTGTCTTTGAAAATGGTAAACCTAATAAAAAAGAGTACCGCAAATATAAAATCAAGACTGTTGAAGGTCCTGACGATTATGCCAGTATGCGTGAGGTTATTCGTCGTCGCTATAGTCGTGTCAAACGAGATGGTTTAACGCCACCAGACCTCATTATCATGGATGGTGGTCAAGGTCAAGTCAATGTCGCCAAGGACGTACTTCGTAATGAGCTTAATCTATCTATCCCAGTTGCGGGGCTTCAGAAAAATGACAAGCACCAAACCAACGAATTACTCTTTGGTGACCCCTTAGAAGTCATTGATTTGCCACGTCAATCCGAGGAATTTTTCCTCCTTCACCGTATTCAGGATGAAGTACACCGTTTTGCTATCACCTTCCACCGTCAAGTTCGTAGTAAAAATAGTTTCAGTTCCAAACTTGATGGCGTGGAAGGGCTTGGACCTAAGCGCAAACAAAAACTCCTCAAACACTTCAAGTCTATGACAGCTATCCAAAAAGCTACTGTTGAGGATATCCATGCCCTTGGCATTCCAGAAAAAGTAGCAGAGGCTCTGTTAGATAAATTAAATGATAACAATTAAAGAAACGTAATGAATTAAGTTCATTTTTTTGTTACCTAATTTGTCAAATTAAGTTAGACTTTTCAAGTAACTCAGAAAAACTTGGTAGGGTGATTGATAATTCAATGATTTCCTAGGAATTCTATTTCTTGAGAGTGGGACAGAAATCGGTAATTCGTTAGAATTCGATTTCGTCGTCCCACCTCCGCACAGTTGAGTAGGGCAGTAAAAGCTGATGAAATCAGCGTAGTAGAGCCCACTCAACCACTGCGTCTTGCTCGACAATCCAAAAACAATAAAGAGGCTAGGACTTTTGTCCCAGCCTCATAATTTTGAGAAATATTAGTAAAATCCATTTGATGTCGAGAAAGAGAATGACAAACAAGTGATTGTCTTGCCTGAAGAGACGAAGGAACGGATAACGGGTGATTTGTTTGAGGGACTTTATCGGAAACGACAGATTGGATTTGGAAAACTCTTCAAGACTATCAAGAAAGAATTAGACTTAGATGATGTCGAAGATGGTAATCTTGTTCAGACTGGAGAGGATAGTCAAGAAGTATCGCGAGGTCAGGAAATTGTAGCCGTTTGGAATTGGCAGAGAAAGAATTATTTTTTACAGTTACTAAGAAATATGTTAGTCAGTTTTATTATTAGGTGTATTTAATTTGCTGTAGTAATTGACAATTACGGCTGATAAGCATCCAAAAAAAATAAGTCCATATACAGTTAAAAAGACGCTAGTAATACGTCCGATTAGAGTAGTAGCTAGTATATCTCCGTAACCTACTGTTGTTGATGTGACAAAAGCATACCATAGTCCATCCCAGTAATTACTTATTTGAGGTTCAACTAATAAAAGTATTCCTCCTGAAATAAAAATAAAACTTACAAAACTTGTCAAAAATTGATTAAAACCTGTAACTTTTATAATATGAAATAGAGTATTTAAACGTTTCATTTGGTTCTCCTTTGTTATAGTGTTAATGAAAATTATAGCATACAAAAAGTGTCTAAATATGTATTTTAGAAACTTTTTATATTAATTTTTATTATGTTTTCTTGATAGTAAGCCTCTATCGTTACAAGCTCGTTTGTGGTAAGATGAGTATAGGTCATTTATCTTAGTTCCTTTCAGACAAATGTGGTGTTTATCTGAGCCTAACATAGATGGCTTTTTCTGTCTAGCTTAATTTTACAAATTGGGTTATTTATTCTTCATAAGATTTGAAGGGTTGATCTTTTTTAGGGTATCGTGTCGGTGTGATTGACAGTCCCATCTTGTCTTTTTCATGTAGCAATTCAATGACTAGGGAAACCATGATCAGTACCATGATGAGTGAAAATGGAAAGGCTACGATAATCAGCGTATTTTGCAAGGCTACTAAGCCCCCTGAAAGAAGTAAGACGATGGCAATAGTCGCAAGGAGTACGCCCCAGAAGATTTTAAGGTCATTCTTTGGTTTGAGATTCCCATCATCAGAGAGCATAGCTAGCACATAGGTCGCAGAGTCTGCTGACGTGATAAAGAAGGTAACGATCAGGATGATAGCAACAACGGAGGCAATAAAACCAAATGGCAGTTGACTGAAGGTTGCAAACAAGGTCTGCTCACTTGGAAACTGTGTTAAATCTACATTTCCAAGTGATTGAACATGCGTTGAAAGTGTTCCAAAGGTAGAAAACCATAAAAAGCTTAATACAGTCGGTGCTAATAAGACGATGGATAGAAATTGTCTGATACTACGTCCTTTAGAAATTCTGGCAATAAAAACTCCCACGAATGGTGACCAAGAAATCCACCAAGCCCAATAGAAAATAGTCCAAGTATTGATCCAGTCACGATTGTATTGACCAAAGGAACCAGCACTGAAACTCATACGGAAGAAATTGGAAATATACAGTCCGATACTATCGGTCAAGGTATTAAAAATCTGGACTGTGGGACCGATGATTATGGTGATGGCGAGTAGTCCAACCGCTAAAATAAGATTGGTGTTTGATAAGATTTTTACCCCTTTTCCAAGACCAGAAAGGGCTGAAATGGTAAAGAGGATGGTTGTGATAATTATGATAATAACTTGCACAAGGGCATTGTTTGGAATACCAAAGAGGTAGTTGAGTCCCCCATTGATTTGGGCTGCCCCAAAACCAAGAGTGGTTGCCACCCCGATAACAGTAGCGACCACTGTAATCGTATCTACGATCTTACCAAGGATACCGTTTGTTTTTTTACCAAACAAGGGCTTTAAGGTAACCGATAAAAGATATTTCTCTTTTTTTCGGAAACCAAAGTAGGCGAGGGCCAGGGCGATTAAAGCATATACTGCCCAGGCATGGATGCCCCAGTGAAAGAAAGTGTAACGGAAAGCATCGGCTAAGGCTTCTTGCGACCCTGGGGTAGCTCGTACCGTTGAAATGGCATAATGGGATAAGGGCTCTGCGGCACCGTAGAAGACAAGGCCGATTCCCATTCCAGCAGAAAATATCATGGCAATCCAAGAGATGGTAGAGTGTTCAGGCACCGAATTGGGTTCCCCAAGTTTGATTTGCCCAACGGGACTAACCAGGAAAAAGCCACAAAGTAGAACGATTGACGTGACCAGTAATAAGTAAAACCAGCCAAATTTATCTGAAATAACTTCCCTCAGTTGTTCTGACCAAACTTGGTAGCCGTCAGGCATAACAATACCAAGAAGGACCAGGATAGCCAGTAGCACAAAAGATGTTTTTAAGACCGGGGATAAATTTTTAGTTGACATAAAGTCTCCTTTCATTCTCTACCATTATATCAAAAATGATAAAAACTTAATAGTGAGGGGAGATTGGATAACACCCAGCTAGTTATAATTTTTAGTTGATTAACGAGAGACGTTTAAGAACCTAAATTGTCAAATTAAGTTAGACTTTTCAAGTAACTCAGAAAAACTTGGTAGGGTGATTGATAATTCAATGATTTCCTAGGAATTCTATTTCTTGAGAGTGGGACAGAAATCGGTAATTCGTTAGAATTCGATTTCGTCGTCCCACCTCCGCACAGTTGAGTAGGGCTGTAAAAGCTGATGAAATCAGCGTAGTAGAGCCCACTCAACCACTGCGTCTTTCTCGACAATCCAAAGACAAATTGAGAGGCTAGGACTTTTGTCCCAGCCTCATAATTTTGAGAAATATTAGTAAAATCCATTTGTTTCGGTAATCCATTTCGTCTTAATAAGCCATTAGAATGTTCATTGAGACCTCGTTGACCAGGACATCCTGGATCCGCAAAGAAACTATCAATGTCATGTGCATTCGAAATAGATTTCCAATTAGAAAATTCTTTCCCACAATCAAAAGTTATCGACTTAAAGAGATGACTGGAAACTTGAGACAACCATTGATTGATGGAGGCCTCAATATCACTTGCTTTCCGTCCATTGGTTTTCAGTGTGATGATGGCTTTTGAGCAGCGTTCTACTAAGGTAATGACTGCATTTTTGTGTTTTTCTCCCACAATTGTATCCCCTTCTAGATGACCGAATTCCGTCTTAAAATTAGGATAACTGTCTGCTCTCTCACGTAAATCTCTGAGCAACACTTGTTTTCCTCGTTTTTCGCTATGACCATTTGGTTTTCTTTTGCCTTTCCAAGGGAGATCCTCTTTCTTTAGAATACCACGGTCTGCTAGTCGATAGAGAGTTCTCATAGAACAAGAAACTCTATCTGGATAAGTTCCTTTAATGACATCAAGGCTCCAATTTTGTACTAAATGAGTTTGGATAAAATCTTTTTCTGTTTGCGTAAGACTGGTTTTATTCCTGCCACAGCGTTTCTTATTGATTTTATATCGGTTATAGTAATCATAAGCAGAGTGCCCCTCTTTCAGATAGTTGATGACATTGTAGATTGTCTGTTTTGATCTGCCAAGTGAAGTCACAATATCTAAAACTTTTATGTTTTCTTGATAATAAGCCTCTATCATTACAAGATCGTTTGTGGTAAGATGAGCATAGGTCATTTATGTTAGTTTCTTTCAGATAAATGTGGTGTTTATCTGAGCCTAACATAGATGGCTTTTTCTGTCTTGCTTAATTTTACAAATTTGGTTATAATAAGATTAATTAAAAAGGGAAAGGAGTCATGCTATCAAAAACGAAGCTAAAATTGAACGTCTTTATGATAAGAGTCGTCGTGGCTTTCTTCGTGGAATCTTTAGTCGTGCTACGATTATCTTCTTAATCATCTTACTGCAGCTTGTTGTTGTGGCCATGTCTTACCTCTGGTTGCATCAATATAGGATACACCTGCAAGTTACAGAAGTAGTCCTTCGTATTCTGGCCATTATTTATCTCTTTCAAAGTGATATGGAGTCGACGGCTGTAAATACATGGCTCCTGATAGTCTTGCCTTTCCCTATTATCGGAACCTTGCTCTTGGCTTATACGAAACTTGATATAGGTTACACAGGGATGAAGCGTGCTATTCAGAGCAATATTGACCGCAGTTCTGGTATTCTGAAACAAGATAATCAGGCCCTCGAAGAGCTTAAACAGCGTCACACCAGCAACTATAACTTGGTCCAATATCTTGAAAATGTGAACGGTTCCTTTCCAGTTTATCGTGACACGAAGACGACCTATTTCCCAAGTGGTGAAGCCAAGTTTGAGGAAATGAAGAAACAGCTCCTTAAAGCAGAGAAGTACATTTTCTTGGAATATTTCATCATTGGTGAAGGTGAAATGTGGGGTGAAATCCTAGCAATCTTGAAACAAAAGGTTCAAGAAGGGGTGGAAGTTCGAGTCCTGTATGACGGTATGAATGAATTTTCAACTTTGAGTTTTGACTATAAGAAACGATTGGAAAAAATTGGCATTCAATCTCGAGTTTTTGCATCGGTAACCCCTTTCCTGTCAACCTATTACAATTACCGTGACCATAGGAAAATCTTGCTGATTGATGGTAAGGTTGCTTTCACAGGCGGGGTTAATTTAGCTGACGAGTATATCAACAAGATTGAGCGTTTCGGTCATTGGAAAGATACTGCCTTGATGCTGGAGGGCCCAGCGGTTGATACTTTTTTAGTTCTCTTTCTTCAGATGTGGACCTATTCTAACGAAACTTTAGATGTTACGCCGTATATGGTTGAACATAAGGCGTTTGATACCCCTGGCTTTGTTGTTCCTTATGGGGATATTCCATTGGACAAGGATAAAGTTGGTGAGAATGTCTATATTGACATCCTTAACCATGCGCGTGATTTTGTTCATATCATGACACCTTATCTTATTTTGGATGGTGAACTACTCCATGCTCTCAAGTTTGCGGCTGAGCGTGGGGTAGACGTTAGTATCATCATGCCTGGTATTCCTGATAAAAAATCAGCTTACTACCTAGCTAAGACCTACTACCCAACACTGCTAGCCTCTGGCGTTAAAATCTATGAGTACACACCTGGATTTATTCATGCCAAGATCTTTGTAAGTGATAATAGTCGGGCTGTTGTAGGAACGATTAATTTAGATTACCGAAGTCTATATCATCATTTTGAGTGTGCGACCTATCTCTATAGGACTTCTTCGGTTCTTGCTATTGAGGAAGATTTCCAAGCGACAAAAGACCAGTGTCACCGAGTCAGCACGACTGACGTTGAAAAACTTCCATTCCATCAAAAGGCCTTAGGCTTATTGACCAAACTAGTGGCGCCATTGATGTAATGTCAATTTTTGTAAGAAGAGGGTTGAGCCCTCTTTTTTTATAGTATAAAATAAAGATAATGAAGTCGAAGGAGAAAATGATGTTAACCATTCGTCCAGCCAACTTGGCTGATGCACAAGCTATTCAGGTCATCTATGCACCCTATGTTGAGAAGACGGCCATTACCTTTGAATATGAAGTTCCCAGTGTTCAAGAATTTGAGAATCGTATCAATAAAACCCTTGAAACTTACCCTTATCTGGTCGCTGAAGAGGATGGACAAGTTCTCGGATATGCCTATGCTTCAACCTACTATGCCCGGACAGCTTATAATTGGACAACTGAATTGTCCATCTATTTGCATGAAGATGCCCGTGGTCGAGGTCTGGGAAGTCAGCTCTATGATGCTCTTGAAGAGGAACTTGAACAACGGGGCTTTTTGCGATTCTTAGCCTGTATTGCTGTTCCGAACGAGGCTAGCATTGCTATGCATGAAAAACGTGGTTATGTCCAAGTTGCTCATTTTCCAAAAGTGGGCTACAAGTTTGAGCAATGGCATGATATTGTCTGGATGCAAAAGACCTTAGATGGTCCTGTCAGGAAAATACGGTAGGAGGCTAGAAATGTCTAGTCAAAGTCGACAAATTGATTGTGTCATTTGCCCACGCCAGAATGATACTAATAATTGAAAAATCGTAGAAAAAGCTCTGAACTGTGAGCTAATTTCTTTGTACTAAAGGAGCCTATATGTCCCAAGAAATAAGTGCCCGGCTATTGCCTCAGAAGCCGTCTAAATGGGCTAAAATTCTACTTAATCGTAAGGTACCTATTTTCCTGTTTTTCTTACTAGAATTGGCCTTTCTTGTCTTTTCATATATTAGCCTACAAGAGCATTTCCCATCCATTATCTTATGGGAACACTTATTGAGTGTTTTTACCTTTTTATATTTGCTCAATCGTTCCATGGACTCCCGTTCCAAACTTTCTTGGTTGATCATCATTGCCCTCTTTCCCATTTTTGGGACCGCCTTGCTCTATTTTTCGCTAGCTGATTTTGGTGTCAGACGTTTGAAAAAGCGTCTTGTGGAAGCTACTCAGCAAACTTCCGACTATTTGGCTACCGAGCCAGAGGTTGAGGACTATCTGCCTCATAGCGATAGGCAACTGCAAAGACTGGCTTATTTTCTGGAGCATAGTCCTGCTCATTTTCCAATTTATAGAGATACTAAAGTGACTTATTTCCAACTTGGAGATGATATGCTTCCGGCCTTGTTGGAGGATCTGAAAAAGGCAGAGCGTTATATCTTTATGGAGTATTTCATCATTGATGAAGGCATCATGTGGGGAGAGATATTAGCCATCTTGGAGGAGAAGGCTAAGGCAGGACTGGACGTTCGTGTTATGTTTGATGGGATGAATGAGATGACCACCTTATCCTACGATTATATCGAGAGGTTACACAAGGTTGGTATTAAAGCTCAGACCTTCTCGCCAATTAAGCCAGTTTTATCGACCTATTACAACTATCGAGACCACCGAAAAATAACAGTGATTGATGGTCAAGTTGCTTATACTGGTGGCGTTAATATCGCTGACGAGTATGTTAATAAACGAGAACGCTTTGGCCATTGGAAGGACACGGCCCTTCGCTTAGATGGTTCAGCAGTTCAAACGCTAAAAGCTCTCTTTTTGACCATGTGGACAGTGACTGGAATAGAAGATAAAACGGATATGGAGCACTATCTACAAGAAAAACCTCAACAAAGAAAGAGTCAGGGCTTTGTACTCCCTTATGGCAATTCACCGCTGACCTACCACAAGGTTGCCGAAAATGTTTATTTACATCTTCTGAATACATCAACTAATTATGTCTATATCATGACGCCTTATCTGATTTTGGATGATGAATTGGTCAGAGCCATGACCTTTGCGGCCAGACGAGGTGTAGATGTTCGTATCATTATGCCAGGGATTCCAGATAAACAGTATGCCTTTGATATTGCGACGACCTATTTTAAAGTCCTCTTGGATGCTGGCGTCCGTATTTTCCGTTATACCCCAGGCTTTGTCCATGCTAAAGTTTATGTTTCTGACGCCAAACAAGCTGTGGTAGGTACCATTAACACTGATTACCGGAGTCTCTATCAAAATTTTGAAGATGGGGTCTATCTCTATAAAAATCTGGAAGTGCTTAACATAGAACAAGATTTTGAGAAAACCCAGGCGCTCTCAGAGGAAGTCACTCTGGAAAGTTTGTCAAAAATGCCTATAGCACATCGTCTAGGTGGCTATCTCTTTTCTCTGATTGGACCATTGATGTAAAAAAGAAGAAATCATATGGATACAAACATTCTTTTGAAATTGTTAGAAGACCAAGCTGATTCAACGAAAGTCCCAGCAATGGAAGCTTATATGAAAAATAAATTCAGCTTTCTTGGCGTTCAAAAACCAATTCTCAAAAAGATTGAAAGAGAGTTTTTTAAGCCTTTCATAAAAAATCCAATTGATTGGACTTTTGTGGAAGAGTGTTGGCAGCAACCTTACCGTGAGTTTCAATATATTGCTATGGATTATCTGGATAAAAAGAAGAAGGAGCTTAGACCTGAAGATTTTCCAAAGCTAAAGGAATTGGCTCAAACCAAATCATGGTGGGACAGTATAGATCAATTGGACCTTATCATCGGAGAGGTTACTTTTCACTATCCAGAAACCAAGAATATCATGCGCCAATGGAGTCTTGATGAGGATTTTTGGTTGAGACGTATTGCCATTGACCACCAGCTTATGCGTAAAGATTTGACAGATACTGCTCTCCTAGCAGAGGTTATCTGTAACAACTTTGGGCAGACAGAGTTTTTCATTAATAAGGCTATCGGTTGGAGTTTGCGCAATTACTCAAAGGTAAATCCTGATTGGGTTCGGGCTTTTATTGATCAACATGCTAGTCAAATGGCATCTCTTAGCATTCGTGAGGCAAGTAAGTATTTATAGAAATCAAGAGCTTGACTCTGTCGTTCAATATGCTAGAATAGAAACATGCGATGAGTCGATTGGCTCTTTGGAGCCTTTTGCGCTGAGGAGGTCTACATTAGATTGTAACGCAGGAGCGGACCTTGAGTAGTTGTGTGAACCTGCTACTCTCATCGAAAGATGCCTCCTATCCCTTACCATTTGGTAGGGGCTTTTCTTTATTCTTGGCCTTTTAACCCTTTTCAACTGGGCTTAAACGTAGTATAATAGATTCACTAAACTAAATTGATAGAAAATTCCGAAAGAGGTTTTACTATGGGATACACAGTTGCTGTTGTCGGTGCTACAGGTGCCGTCGGTGCTCAAATGATTAAAATGTTGGAAGAATCAACACTTCCAATCGATAACATTCGCTACCTTGCGTCTGCTCGTTCTGCAGGCAAAGTCTTGCAATTTAAAGGCCAAGACGTGACCATCGAAGAAACGACTGAAGACGCATTTGAAGGTGTAGATATTGCACTTTTCTCAGCTGGTGGATCTACCTCTGCTAAATATGCACCATACGCCGTTAAAGCTGGTGCAGTAGTCGTTGATAATACATCATACTTCCGTCAAAACCCAGATGTACCATTGGTTGTACCTGAGGTCAATGCACATGCGCTTGATGCTCACAACGGTATTATCGCTTGCCCTAACTGTTCAACGATTCAAATGATGGTTGCCCTTGAGCCAGTTCGTCAAAAATGGGGCTTGGACCGTATCATCGTGTCAACTTACCAAGCCGTATCAGGTGCTGGTATGGGAGCAATCCTTGAAACACAACGTGAGTTGAAAGAAGTTTTGAATGACGGCGTTAACCCACGTGATGTTAAAGCTGAAATCTTGCCATGTGGTGGCGATAAGAAACACTTCCCAATCGCCTTCAATGCTTTGGCTCAAATCGACGTCTTCACTGAAAATGACTACACTTACGAAGAAATGAAGATGACAAACGAAACTAAGAAAATCATGGAAGACGATAGCATTGCCGTATCAGCAACATGTGTACGTATTCCAGTCTTGTCAGCTCACTCAGAGTCAGTTTACATTGAAACAAAAGAAGTGGCACCAATTGACGAAGTGAAAGCTGCTATTGCAGAATTCCCAGGTGCAGTCCTTGAAGATGACGTTGCTAACCAAGTCTACCCACAAGCCGTTAATGCTGTAGGTTCACGTGATACATTTGTCGGACGTATCCGTAAAGACTTGGATGCTGAAAAAGGTATCCACATGTGGGTTGTTTCAGATAACCTCCTTAAAGGTGCCGCTTGGAACTCAGTACAAATCGCAGAAACACTTCACGAACGCGGCTTGGTTCGCCCAACTTCAGAATTGAAATTTGAATTGAAATAGGGAGCGAAACAGAAATCAGTAACTCGAAGAGTTTGATTTCTCCTTCGCTTTTATACCAACCCCCGCACAGTTGATTAGGAAGTACGAATGTTGTAGACATGAGTAGTTCCAATCAATCACTGCGTTATGATTCAGGAATCAGTAAGGATTTAGTTTTGTATTCAAATACTAAATTCAAGCTGAATCCTATAAAGCAGAGAGACTTCTCTCTGTTTTTTTGTGTTTTGACTATCATATTGAAACAGTCAGTTCTCACGTTTTCAGAAAATTGTTAACTTATCTGTCTGTCTGGTCAAAATTATGGTAAAATGGAAAGGATTAGAAAACGGTTGAAGGAGAATATTATGTCAATTGATCAATTAAGAGATGTCAAACTGATCACAGCCCTTATTACACCTTTCCACGAAGATGGCTCTATCAATTATGATGCGCTTCCAGAATTGATTGAGCATCTTTTGGCTCACCATACAGAAGCTCTTCTTTTGGCGGGGACAACAGCTGAAAGTCCAACACTTACTCACGATGAGGAGTTGGAACTCTTTGCGGCTGTTCAGAAAATCGTTAATGGACGTGTGCCATTAATTGCTGGTGTCGGTACCAACGATACACGAGACTCTATCGAGTTTGCCAAAGAAGTTGCCAAATTTGGTGGTTTTGCAGCTGGTCTTGCTATCGTGCCTTACTACAACAAGCCATCACAAGAAGGTATGTACCAACACTTCAAAGCTATTGCAGATGCTTCTGATTTGCCAATTATCATCTACAACATCCCTGGTCGTGTGGTTGTTGAAATGGCTCCTGATACCATGCTTCGTTTGGCTGAACATCCAAATATTATCGGGGTTAAAGAATGTACCAGCCTTGCTAATATGGCCTACCTTATCGAACATAAACCAGAAGATTTCTTGGTTTATACCGGTGAAGATGGGGATGCCTTCCACGCTATGAACCTTGGAGCTAACGGTGTTATCTCAGTAGCCTCTCATACAAATGGTGATGAGATGCATGCCATGCTTGAAGCTATTGAAAATAGTGACCTCAAGACAGCAGCAACTATCCAACGTAAATTTATTCCTAAAGTTAACGCTCTCTTCTCAGTACCAAGTCCTGCACCTGTCAAGGCTGTTCTTAACCATCTTGGTTTTGAAGTTGGACCACTTCGTTTGCCATTGGTTGCATGTACTTCAGAAGAAGCTAAACGTATCATTAAGGTTGTCCTTGAAGAAGATGTCGAAGCAACACGTGAGACAGTTACAGGTGTCGTTCGTCCAGATTATTAAGAAAATGAAGTTGAGCAGCTTGCTCAGCTTTTTTTAGTTGAAGAGGTTAAATCTCACAAAATAAGCTGATATAGGGTCTAAAAGCAGTTTTCTATCATGAAAATTGGCTTTTTTTGATATAATTATAGTTAGTGTGCTTAAAAAGAAAGGAAGTTTCATGAATCAACTTGAACAAAAACTTGAGCAGGATTTTGGTATTGTTTTTAGCCAAAAAGACCTCTTAGAAACAGCATTTACCCATACCTCATATGCCAATGAGCACCGCCTCCTAAACATTTCACATAATGAACGTTTGGAATTTTTAGGAGACGCGGCTCTGCAATTAGTCATTTCTGTTTATCTTTACAAACGTTACCCTAACAAGCCAGAGGGAGAAATGTCTAAGATGCGCAGTACTATCGTTCGCGAAGAGAGTTTGGCAGGATTTACGAAGGCTTGCGGTTTCGAGCAGTATATCCGTCTTGGTAAAGGGGAAGAAAAATCTGGTGGACGTGAACGTGCCACTATCCTTGGTGACCTCTGGGAGGCCTTCCTCGGTGCCCTTTATTTGGATCAAGGTTTGCCTGCTGTTGAGAAATTCTTGAATCAGGTCATGATTCCTCAGGTTGAAAAGGGGAACTTTGACCGCGTAACAGACTATAAGACAGCCTTGCAAGAGCGTCTTCAGGTCAATGGTACGGTTGATATTACTTATACTGTTATCGATGAGTCTGGACCAGCTCATGCTAAAGAATTTACTATGCAGGTAGCTGTTGATGGTAAGGAACTCAGCACAGGTCTTGGAAAATCTAAGAAATTAGCTGAACAGGCAGCGGCTAAGGCTGCCCTTGAACAACTAGGAAATTAAGCATGTATTTGAAATCAATTGAAATGCAGGGCTTTAAATCCTTTGCGGATAAGACGCAAGTCGTCTTTGACAAGGGAGTAACAGCCGTTGTAGGTCCAAATGGATCGGGAAAATCAAATATTACAGAGAGTCTACGCTGGGCTTTGGGAGAATCCTCTGCCAAGAGTTTGCGTGGGGGCAAGATGCCTGATGTTATTTTTGCAGGTACAGAGGTTCGTAAGGCACTCAACTATGCAGAAGTGGCAGTTACTCTTGATAATAGTGATGGCTTTATCGTGGGTGCTGGTGAAACCATTCGTGTGGAGCGTCACATTTATCGAAACGGTGACAATGATTACTTGATTGACGGTCGTAAGGTTCGTCTACGTGATATTCATGACCTTTTCATGGACACAGGTTTAGGGCGTGATTCTTTTTCCATTATTTCCCAAGGTCGTGTTGAGGCTATTTTTAATGCTAAACCCGAAGAGCGCCGCGCTATTTTCGAAGAAGCTGCTGGCGTTCTTAAATATAAAACACGTAAGAAGGAGACCGAAAGCAAGCTTAATCAAACTCAAGATAATCTTGATCGTTTGGAAGATATCATCTACGAGCTAGATGGTCAGGTTAAACCACTTGAAAAGCAAGCAGCTACAGCCAAACGTTATTTGGAATTAGATGAGGAACGTAGACAGACTCAGCTTAACCTTTTGGTCCACGATATTGAAGTTGGTAAGTCTGAGTTGAGCCAGACTCAAGAGGATTTGGCAGAGGTCAAGGAAAAATTAACCAGCTATTATGAGGAACGTCATCGTCTAGAGACTGAAAACCAAGAGCTCAAGCAGAAACGCCATCAAATTTCAGAACAAATTTCTTCTGACCAACAAACCTTGGTGGATGTCACACGTCTTATTAGTGACTTTGAGCGCCAAATTGATCTCTATACCATGGAGAGTCAGCAACGTTCAGAGAAAAAAGAAGAAACAGAAGCTCGTCTCAGTGAGCTAGAGAGTTTGAAAGCTGAAGCTCAGGCATCTCTAGATAAGGTTAATCATCGCCAAGTCGAATTGAATGCGGAGTTGGAAACTATTGCCCAAGAGTTAGTTGCTATTCAAAAAGAACTGGAGCAATTTTCTGATGATCCAGATACGCTTATTGAACGTTTACGTGAGGACTATGTCAGTCTGATGCAGGAGGAAGCTAAGGTTTCCAACAGTTTGACTCAGGTTACTCACGACATGGATAATCAGACTCAAGCACTAGAGGCACAGGCTGAAGAATATAAACAAGCTCAGGCAGACTTGCTTTCCGCTCAGGAAGTAGCTAGCGAAGCCCAAAAAGCTTATCAAGCAGCCCAAGCCAGTCTTCAAAGCCTCCTAGCTAGCTACAAAGAAAAGGCTCAGGCTTATCAAACTATTGATAAGGACTATCAAGAGGCTCAAAAGCAGATGTTTGACCTCATGGATCACCTTAAAAGTAAAGATGCCCGTCGTCAAAGTTTAGAGTCTATCCAAAAAAATCATTCTAACTTCTTTGCAGGGGTTAAGGCTGTCCTTCAAAATGCCCAATCTATTCAAGGAATTATTGGCGCTGTCAGTGAACACTTGACCTTTGATACGCGCTATCAGACAGCTCTTGAGATTGCTATGGGAGCCAGCGGGCAAAATATTATTGTCGAGGATGAAGCGGCTGCTAAGCGCTCGATTGACTACTTGAAGCGTAATCGTCAGGGACGTGCGACCTTCTTGCCGTTGACTACTATTAAACCACGTCAACTTAATGGACAATTTGCTCAAAGTCTTGCCAATGCACCAGGCTTTATTGGTATGGCTTCCGATTTGGTTACCTATAAGGACCGCTTATCTAATATTTTCCAAAACCTCCTAGGGGTAACAGCAATCTTTGATACCATTGACAATGCTAATAAAGCGGCTCGAGCTGTTCGTTTCCAAGTGCGTATGGTCACTCTTGACGGTTCTGAAATTCGCCCTGGTGGTGCCTTTGCTGGTGGTACCAACAAACAAAACAATAACCTCTTTATCAAGCCTGAACTGGATGCATTGACTTCTGAAATTAACCAGATTAAGGCTCAATTAAGTGATAGTGAATCCAAAGTTGAAGCCCTCAAAATCAAACGTAAGGCTCTACAGAAAGAGCTAGAAGACCTTAAGGTAGATGGTGAAAATGCTCGTCTGCAAGAGCAAAAACTAGACTTAGAACACCAACAAGCCTTGTCAGAGGCGGAGAAAAATCAAAACCTAGTGGATAGTTTCAAACAGGATTCTCAGGGAACTGATGGGGCAAATCTTCAAGATAAGGCTGAACAACTTAAAGCAGAGTTAGCACAAATTGCATCCAAGCGTGAGACCATTAACGACCGTATTGAGGCTATTAAGGAAGACAAAGACGCACTTGGCCAACAAAAACAGGTTCTCTTAGACAAGCAATCTGAACTTCAGTTGAAGGAACGTGATTTGCAAGCAGAATTGCGTTTTGCTAAGACAGAAAGTAATCGTCTTCAAGCCGACTTGTCTGAGTTAATGAAGGAATCGGATAGTCTTAAAGCGCTCCTTAATAACCAGGTCAATGATGACCAAACTGACCGCCTTCCGCATTTGCAAGCACAGCATAAAGAAGCTGTCCAACGTAAGGACGATTTGGAGCAAGCTCTTGTCCGTGCCAAGATTCAGGTGCAAGATTACGAAGGTCTGTTGGAAGACTTGGAGGAGCGTTTGGCTAAAGCTGGCAATCGTAACGAGGACTTGATTCGTCAGCAGACTCGCTTGGAAGAACGTGAAAGTCAGATTAGTCAATCGCTTCGTAAGTTTGCGACTCAGTTGGCTGAAGATTATCAGATGACACTTGAAGTCGCCAAAGGTCAGGCTAGTCCTCTTGACAATGTCGAACAAACACGCCAGAATCTGCAAGGTCTTGAGCGTTCGATTAAAGCTTTGGGTCCGGTCAATGTGGATGCTATTGCCCAGTTTGAAGAGGTTAAGCAACGTCTTGATTTCTTGAACGGACAAAAGGATGATTTGCTCGAAGCTAAGAGTCTCCTTCTGAATACCATAAATGATATGGATGATGAAGTGAAATCACGCTTTAAAGCAACCTTTGAGGCTATCCGAGAAAGCTTTAAACAGACCTTTACCCAGATGTTTGGTGGAGGTTCAGCAGACTTGATTTTGACCTCAGATAATCTCCTAGAGGCTGGAGTAGAAATTTCTGTGCAGCCTCCAGGTAAGAAAATTCAATCGCTTAACCTTATGTCTGGTGGTGAGAAGGCCTTGTCAGCTCTTGCCCTTCTCTTTGCCATCATTCGTGTTAAGACCATTCCATTTGTAATCCTTGACGAAGTAGAAGCGGCTTTGGATGAAGCCAATGTTAAACGCTTCGGTGACTACCTTAATCGTTTTGACAAGTCTAGTCAGTTTATCGTAGTTACCCACCGTAAGGGAACGATGTCTGCGGCAGACTCTATTTATGGGGTAACCATGCAGGAATCAGGTGTCTCGAAAATCGTTTCGGTCAAACTAAAAGACCTTGATTTAGACTAAAAATAGATTATATTTTCATGAAAGATAGTTGATAGCTTTATCACTATCTTTTTTCATAGTCTCAAAAAATTTGTAAGGACTTTCAGAAAAACATTAAGTTTGCGCTTTCAAAATTACGCAATCGATTGCGTAAAATGGCTTAACAAAGGCTATGATTAGGATTTTAGGGTTTATGAGAGAGAGGGTGACTTGTCATTTTGCACTGACATGTTACAATATTTAAGGAAATGTCATATGGGGATATGGTGTTTTTTGAAGTTAGTTATAGTGTATGTGTTAAGATACGATTTTCTGGACACATTTAGGCTTTGAGTAAACAAGTCTAAGAAGTCTTCTTTCGAGCAAAAAATCCAGGCTGGGAAACCTGGATTTTTTCTTTGTCTTTATTATTTTATTGGTCACCTTTCTCAGCTTGAGATTTGGCTTGTTTGATACCAGCATTGACCAAGCCCTGCATGATAGCCCCAAAAAGGATAGCTTCAAAAATGCCTGATAGCATATTATGGATTGAGAATAATTCTGTCAAATAGTCTTTATTGTCAACTAAGAAGTGAACTAGGGGCATGCCTAAGAACATGCTAATCCCAAAGTATAAACCTGACTTAAGCCCCACGTGCTTAAGTTGTTTTTTCTCTTTCTCAGTCAGTTCTTCCTCGTCAAAAGCATTAACAGCACTTATCTTTAACTTATAAGTAAGGATGCTGCTAACTAACAGAATGATAATCAAGAGGAGGATAGGATAAATACGAGCTACAAGTTCGGGATACTTAAAGCCTATAAGAAAGGCAATACAATTACCACAAAGTAAGGTAAAGAAAAGAACTACGAAAGCTATGTTACCCATTCGATCAACCTGTTGGCGCTTTTGTTCATCTAAAGGACCTGTGATACCATAAAAACGTTTAATTAGTTTGTCAGTGAAAGTTTCTTTAATCATGATTTACCTCTTTCTATCTTATATCTCTATTCGGATTTTCATCCCAAAAGAGACTGTTAAGATCCGTATCTAGAGCTTTAGCTAGATTAAGACAGAGCTCTAGTGTTGGGTTATATTTGTTATTTTCGATCATATTAATAGTCTGTCGGGAAACGCCAATAGACTTTGCGAGTTCTAATTGCGAAAGCCCCATATTTTTTCTAAATTCCCTGACCTGATTCATAATGGGACTCCTTCTGAAAGACAAGCTAATGTGTTGCTGTAAGTCGCAATTTATTAATTATGTCAACTTTATCTGACATAATTGTAGCAAGTTCCTATAGATATGTCAATTATCTTAGACATAATTTTAATTTGGTATTAACTAAAGTATTCTTTGTCAGCTCTTGAAAGCTTTTTGCTTTTTTGGTAAAATAAATGGTAATTGAATAGAAGTCGTAGAGACTAGTAACCTTATGGAAATTGACAGGGATTGGAGGCCGTGGACTGGAAGCCTCCTCAAGGGAAGTTTGGCGAATTCACTCATGAAGACGACTGACGAATCAAGGTCTGGGAAACTAGATAAAAACGGATGGTACCGCGTGTCAACGCTCCGGGTTGGAGTTTTGGCATGTGGTTTTTTGTTTGCGATTCGAAATTGTTACATCAGAAAGGAATCTCATGGATTTACAAACACAATTGCAAGAGTTGAAAACCTCAACACAGGCTAAATTGGCTGAAATGCGTGGTGAACACTCTAAAGAATTACAAGAATTGCGTGTTGCAGTTTTAGGTAAAAAAGGCTCTTTGACGGATCTTTTGAAGGGACTTAAAGACCTTCCTAATGAAGAGCGCCCTAAAGTTGGTAAAATGGTCAACGAAGTTCGTGACGTTTTGACTGAAGCTCTTGACGAAGCAGCTAAAATTGTTGAAGCCGCTAAAATTCAAGCTCAACTTGACTCTGAAAGTCTTGACGTAACCCTTCCAGGACGCCAAGTCAAACTTGGTAACCGTCATATTCTTAGCCAAACAGCTGAAGAAATTGAGGATATTTTCTTGGGTATGGGCTTCCAAATCGTTGATGGTTTTGAAGTTGAAACAGATTACTATAACTTTGAACGTATGAACTTGCCTAAGGACCATCCAGCGCGTGACATGCAAGATACTTTCTATATTACGGAAGAAATTTTGCTTCGTACTCACACAAGTCCTGTTCAAGCTCGTACACTTGATAAACACGATTTTTCTAAGGGTCCTCTTAAGATGATCTCACCAGGACGTGTTTTCCGTCGTGATACCGATGATGCGACTCACAGCCACCAGTTCCACCAAATCGAAGGTTTGGTCGTTGGTAAAAACATCTCAATGGGTGATCTTAAGGGAACGCTTGAGATGATTATTCAAAAAATGTTTGGTGCAGAACGTCAAATCCGTTTGCGTCCTTCTTACTTCCCATTCACTGAACCTTCAGTTGAAGTTGACGTGTCATGCTTCAAGTGTGGAGGTAAAGGATGTAACGTATGTAAAAAGACAGGTTGGATTGAGATCCTTGGTGCTGGTATGGTTCACCCACAAGTGCTTGAGATGTCAGGTGTTGATTCTGAAGAATATTCAGGTTTCGCCTTTGGTCTTGGTCAAGAACGTATTGCCATGCTTCGCTATGGTATCAACGACATCCGTGGTTTCTATCAAGGGGATGTTCGTTTCTCAGAACAGTTTAAATAAGGTTTAGGAGGTTGTCATGTCAGTAGTTATTCGTAAGGTTCTTCCGGAAGAAGTAGCAGAATTAAAAGTTATCTCCGAAGACACCTTTAGAGAGACTTTTGCTCATGATAACACCGAGGCCCAGTTGCAAGGTTACTTCGACTCCGCACTTTCTGAAGAAGTTCTCTTAGATGAAATCACTCATGAAGAATCGCGATACTTTTTCATTCTCGTTGATGGTGAAAAGGCAGGTTTTCTAAAGACCAATGTTGGTTCTGCTCAAACAGAGCAGCATTTGGACAATGCATTTGAAATTCAACGAATTTATATCAGTCAGGCCTTCCAAGGCATGGGTTTGGGTAAGCAACTCTTTGAATTTGCATTGCAGGAAGCCCGTGATCTAGGTTGTGATTGGGCCTGGTTGGGTGTTTGGGAAAGAAATTTCAAAGCACAGATTTTTTACGATAAATATGGCTTTGAAAAATTTGCAGAACACAATTTTCCGGTTGGTGACGGTAAAGTAGACTGTGACTGGTTGCTTAAATTAAAACTATAAACCGATTATTAAGTTGATAGAGAGGAGTTTATAAGGCGATTAAACGTGTCAGTTCGTCTTTCTCTTATATCAGCTATACATATTCCTATATTACAGAAAGGATTTGAATACGACCTCAAAGTTCGAGATTAGTTGTTTTTGAATCTGAATGTTTTGTACCTAATCATACAGAAAGGATTTGAACCCGCCCTAAGCTCTGGGCAAAAAAGATAAAGGCTCCTAGGTGCTGATGCACCAACGTTGCCTTTCCTATTTTTGCTGAGAGCTATTAACGGGCTTGGTATCATTATTATGCTAGTTAGTTATAAATGGTTAAAAGAGTTGGTTGATGTGGATGTTACCACTGCTAAACTCGCTGAAAAAATGTCGACGACAGGTATTGAAGTGGAAGGTGTTGAAACACCTGCTGAAGGCTTGTCTAAATTGGTTGTTGGTCATGTCTTGTCATGTGAAGATGTACCTGAAACACACTTGCACTTGTGTCAAGTAGATACAGGAGATGCTGAAGGTCCACGTCAAATTGTTTGTGGAGCTCCAAATGTCACTGCTGGAATCAAGGTAATTGTTGCCATTCCTGGTGCACGCATTGCGGACAATTACAAAATTAAAAAAGGGAAGATTCGAGGCATGGAATCTCTCGGTATGATCTGTTCTTTGGCAGAACTTGGACTTCCAGATAGCATTATTCCTAAGGAATTTGCAGATGGAATCCAAATTTTGCCTGAAGATGCTGTTCCTGGAGATAGCATTTTCCCATATCTCGACCTTGATGATGAAATCATCGAATTGTCAATCACACCTAACCGTGCTGATGCTCTTTCTATGCGTGGTGTGGCCCATGAAGTCGCTGCAATCTATGGTAAATCTGTTCACTTCCCAGAAAAAACAGTCACAGAAGACAGCAAGCCAGCTTCTGATAAGATTTCAGTAGCTATCGAAAGCGATAAAGTAGCTACTTATGCTAGCCGTGTGGTTGAGAATGTTACTGTTCAACCAAGTCCACAATGGTTACAAAACCTTCTTATGAATGCTGGTATCCGTCCAATCAACAATGTGGTAGATGTGACAAACTATGTTCTTCTTTACTTTGGACAACCAATGCACGCCTTTGATTTGGACAAATTTGAAGATTCACGAATCGTTGCCCGTGATGCCCGTGAGGGTGAAAAATTGGTGACTCTCGATGGTGAAGAACGTGAATTGACTACTGAAGATATTGTTATTACAGTTGCTGACAAACCAGTTGCCCTAGCAGGTGTTATGGGTGGTGCATCAACTGAGATTGATGACAATTCTAAAAATGTTGTTCTCGAAGCTGCTGTATTTGATGGTAAATCAATTCGTAAGACAAGTAGTCGTCTCAACCTTCGTTCAGAATCATCATCACGTTTTGAAAAAGGTATCAATAACGATACTGTCCTTGAAGCGCTTGATTTTGCTGCAGCAATGTTGCAAGAATTGGCAAATGGAACGGTGCTTGCAGGCCGTGTTCAAGCGGGGTCAGTTGATACAGAGCCAGTTCAAGTTTCTACAAGTCTTGATTATGTAAATGTTCGCCTTGGTACAGAATTGACTTTTGCAGATATTGAAGAAGTCTTTGCGAAACTTGGTTTTGGATTGACAGGTGATGCTGATAAATTCACAGTATCTGTACCACGTCGTCGTTGGGATATCAGTATCCAAGCAGACCTGGTTGAGGAAATTGCACGTATCTACGGGTACGAGAAATTGCCTACGACACTTCCAGAAGCAGCAGGAACAGCCGGTGAATTGACTGAAACACAAGCACTTCGCCGTAAGGTTCGTAGCATTGCTGAAGGTGCTGGATTGACTGAAATCATCTCATATGCTTTGACAACACCTGAAAAAGCCGTTGAATTTGCTGCGACACCAAGTAATTTGACTGAGTTGATGTGGCCAATGACTGTTGACCGTTCAGCTCTCCGTCAGAATATGGTTTCTGGCATGCTTGATACTGTTGCTTACAATGTTAACCGTAAGAATAGTAACGTTGCCATTTACGAAATCGGTAAGGTCTTTGAACAAAAGGGTAATCCAAAAGAGGAATTGCCAAATGAAATCAATACCTTTGCCTTCGCTATTTCTGGTCTTGTAGCTGAAAAAGATTTCCAAACCAAAGCAACGCCAGTTGATTTCTTCTATGCCAAAGGTATTGTTGAAGCACTCTTTGATAAACTTGAAGTTTCAGTTGACTATGTACCAACAAAAGACCTAGCAAGCATGCACCCAGGTCGTACAGCTGCTATTGTGCTTGATGGTCAAACTATTGGATTCCTTGGTCAAGTTCACCCACAAACTGCCAAAAACTATGGCATTCCTGAGACTTATGTGGCTGAAATTAACCTTAGTGCTGTAGAAGCTGCCTTGCAACCAGATCAACCATTTGTTGAAATCACAAAATTCCCTGCAGTATCACGTGATATCGCCCTTCTTCTCAAGGCAGAAATAACTCATCAAGAAGTTCTGGATGCTATCTACTCTGCAGGAGTCAAACGCTTGGTTGCCGTTAAACTCTTCGACGTTTACGCAGGTGAAAAACTTGGTTCAGGTATGAAATCAATGGCTTATAGCCTTACCTTCCAAAATCCAAATGACAACCTTACAGACGAAGAAGTTGCTAAATACATGGAAAAAATTACTAAAGCTCTCACTGAAAAGGTCGAAGCAGAAGTACGTTAATCATTAGAAAATCCATCTGAGAAGATGGATTTTTAAGTGATTAGACGATATTACATAAAGGAGATAATTTGTTTTTAGAGTTCTTTGACGGGGTATGGGGACATTACACTTTTGAATCTGATAAAGTCAATGTACTTATTGATGGCTTACCCAGTTTTGCTTATCCCTTGGGGCAATTAACATTTTTAGTGTTAGTCTATAGGTTACTCGTTCATCAGTATGTTAAGAAGTTTTTAATCATGTCACCTCAAGATATCTGGGCATGGCAAAAGGAAAAGTTTTGTCAAAGTAAATTATCTTTCATTGTCATCCCAATAGTTTATCTGTTTATTTTCGGAATGACCTATGTTTTGGTTGAGGATGTTTTAGCTACCGTCACTATTTACAAGGATTATGGAGGACCTATAGCTAAAACCATTGATGGTAAAGTTGAACAAATAGATATTAGTCATGTTGGGTCTAAAACGAGTAGTGCTAGGATTAATGCTCACTTTGAAAGTTCTGACGGGCAGACTTATGACATTCACCTGATAAACGGCGATAAAAGAATCGCTAATTATATGCGGCACCCTGAGTCAGATTCCTATACTGCAACGCTTTCCTTTGATAAACATGGAAAACCAGTTTACATTTCTAAATTCTGGGAATAAGCAGTCTGGATAGCTCTTTCAGGGATTTGCACTTGACAAATATGTAAATTCTCTGCATAATAAAAGAAAAAGCCATGAAAAGAGGGTAGCCATGCAAATTATTAAACGTAATGGTCAAGTTGCTGAATTTGATCCTGATAAAATTTACCAAGCCATCTTAAAAGCAGCACAGACTGTGTATGTTCTCGACGATACTTGGCGCCAAAACCTTGCTCAAGTTACGAAAAAAGTAGTGCTTGATCTTCAAGATGCTCAGGTAGAACGCCCAACCATCAACATGATTCAGTCATTGGTTGAAAATCGTCTCATGGAAGCAGGCTTTATCAATATTGCTGAGCATTATATTTCATACCGTTTGCAACGAGATTTGGAGCGTAACGGTTATGGTGACAAAGTAATTGTACACCTACGTTTTGAGCAGACTAAATAAACAAAAGCCATCAAGCGATGGCTTTTGTTGTGTCTAATTGTCACTTTGTCTTTTTTAAAATTTTTAAAAAGGATTCCAGTTCCTGTCCATGACCTATCTGCAGATAAGTTTCAGAAGTTGGTCTAATAAAGGATGATTCTAAAAAACGAATCTGCTTGTGGGCTTTGAATTTTTCAAGTGAAAACTCCTTAGGAAGTTGCCAGGTCACATGTCTAGGGGAAATCTGATAAGGAATGCTAACCTTAGATTTGTCAATGATTGCTTGACTTTTAGCCATGTTTTGTTGAAAGAGGTCACCAAGTTTCTTAATGTTTTTTTGGAACATGCCATTTTCGAGATAAACGGAAAGTGCTTTTTGCATGATGAGATTGGTATCATAGTCAATAAGTCCCTTGTGGCTCAAAAAGGTAGACTTAAGATTAGGAGGTAAAACAAGGCTACCTAGTCGCAAACCTGGAAAAAGGGTCATGGAGAAGGATTTGATATAGATGGTCTGATTTTGAGTATCATAGTAGTGAATAGGGAGATTTTTACTATCACTAAAGTCTCCCATATAGTCATCCTCGACGATATAAACATTATACTGATTGGCAAGTTGGGCTAGCTTTTCTTTTTCGCTAGCATTATAGCTTAATCCGAGAGGATTGGAGTAACGGCTGATAGTATAGAAGAACTTAATCTGTCCAGATTTAAAATACTCTTCCAAGCGGTCAAAATCCAAACCATCAAAACCACGGTTAATCGTCTCGTAAGCTAGATTTTGACGGTTGACAAGCTGGTTCATGCGATGATAGGTAGGTTGTTCTAAAAGAATTTTGTGGCCACCATTACCAAAATCCATCTGTGAAAGGATGTAGAGGGCCTGTTGACTTCCTGAGGTTATGACAATCTGATCTGAATTGACATAAATATCGTCAGCAATTAATCGACTCTTTAAGGCTTCAAGCAAATCTTTGAGTCCAGCTTGTTCATGATAATAGTTGAAGAGGTAGTCCTGATGACCTGCCAAACTTTCATCCAAACAAAGTTTAAAATCCTCGTAGGCTAATTGATTGTAATCGTTAAGGTTAAGAAGGACCTTATTATCGACTTCATTGCGTCCTTCGAGAACATAATAGCCACTTTTGGGTACGGCGTAAATATAGTTTTGATATTTGAGTTCCAAGAGTGCTCTTTGAGCTGTATCCTTACTACAGGCATAAGTCTGGCTAAGTTGACGAATAGAGGGGAGCTTACTCCCTTTTTTTAAAGTACCATTTTGGATATCTTTTATAATGGTCTCGACAATATCTTGATAAATACTCATAACTGACCCCTTACAGATTTTTCCTTATTTTACCTTACTTCCCTTCTCAGAGCAATAGGCCCAGAGAAATTTGACAAGATTATTAGATTTTGACATAATAAGAAGGTTGTAAGGTAAAACTAAATTCCCCTTCCAAATAAGTTTAAGGAGATTATAAGAATGACTTTTAAGAAAATCTTAGGACTTCTCGCTCTTGCATGCTTGACTATTATCGGTTTGTCAGCTTGTACACCCGAGAAAGAGCCTACTTGGACCTACGATAAAAACAAAATGCTATTTACAGGACAAGATGCTAGTGTACAAGTTCTTTCTGCAACTAAAATCGAATCACCAGAAGGTCAAAAAGCTGTACGCGTTTACTATAAACTTAGCAACTCAAGTAAAGAAACCATGAATGCTTACACTCTTTTGATGAAGGTAGTCCTTGATGTGAAACAAGAGAAGGAAGAAGTGAAGGTGGCAACAATGGTCTTTTCTAAAGATGATGACCGAGATAAGATTGCAAATAAAACCCAGATTGCTCCTAAGGAAGTTAAAGAAATCGTTGTTGACTATGCCGTTGCGGATTTTGATCATGATCTTAACATTGATTTCTCTGATTATGGTACTGAGGCAAACGCGACAGCCAAGCTTTCACTACAAAATCTTGAAAAGGCACCTGTCAAATATTTTGATAAAAAAGCTCAATAAGTTTGATCACCACACGTTCGTGTGGTTTTTTTATTGCTCAAAATCTGTACCCATACAGTAATAAAAATACTATCTTGTTTAATCGTCAGAATTTTCATAAACTTATACTATATTTATTGACTAAGGAGTTTTAGGTATGTCAGCAAAACGTTTAACCATTTCTGCATTTTTTATGGCACTTGTCATTATTTTGAGTTCGAGTCTCTTATCTATCCCTGTGCCAGGAGGTCATTTCTATTTTAACGGGATTGTTATTTTCCTAGTTGGTTTAATTTTCCCACCTACAGAAGCAGTTATTATTGCGGGAGTAGGTTCCTTTATTGGAGATTTTCTTTTTTACCCTCTTCCTATGTGGGTAACTCTAGTAACACACAGCCTTCAAGTTCTTGCTATTGCACTCATTGTTGGAGGGCGTTTAGGAGAATTGAGCAAATCTAGGGCATCTTTAGGTCTCTTGCTTGGGGCTATTATTGATCTAGTAGGTTATGGCTTAGGAAGAGCCTTTATCTATGGTACGCCAGCTTATGCTATTATGAAGATTCCATTTGACCTTGTAGCTGCTATTCTTGGTTTAGGAGTGGCCTATTACATTTATTTCCACACAAGCTTTGTTAAACAGTTTAAAAAGACATGGGAAGGGAAATAGATGACCAAAGTAATTGTTGCCAATGACCTCGTTGGTCTAGGTAAGGTTGCTATGACTAGTAGCCTCCCTATCATGTCAGCCTGTCAAACTGAAGTCCTTCCCTTGCCAACGGTTCTTTTATCTTCGCATACAGGGGACTTTAATAATATTTATGTACGTGACTTTACAGATGACCTAAAAGGGTTTTGTAAGCAGTGGGAGCACTTGGATTTTAAAGTAGATGGCCTTGTGAGTGGTTATTTTAAGTCAGAAGAAGAACTAAAACTTGTAGGTCAATTAGCTCGCGATAAAGAGATACCTCTATTTGTTGATCCTATTATGGCTGACAATGGCCGTCTCTATCAAGGTTTTGATAGAAACTATGTAGAAGCCATGAAAGATTTCTGTCAACAAGCAGATGTCATCATTCCCAATCTGACAGAAGCTGCCTTGTTGACGGATACTCCATATCTTGAAGCAGGTTCCTATGATAAAGTCACTGTTGAAAAGCTTTTGAGAGATTTGGCCAAGCTTGGCACTCGGAAAGTTATTGTGACAGGTATCTCTTTTGAGACAGACAAAATTGGGCTGGCTTATTTTGATAAAGAGACTAATGAAACGGCTTATCTTATGAGGAAAAGTTATCAATCTCATTTTTATGGAAGTGGCGATTTACTAACGGCAATCTTATCAGCTGGTTACTTTTATAACCTAGATTTACTAAAGGTTTGTGATTTGGCCTTGGATGTCATGGATAGAGTTCTTTCATCAACACTGTCCGATGGTCGTCCTTTAAAATACGGCCTATGCTATGAGCCTCATATTGGTTTATTATTTAGTGGTTTTAATGCCCTATTGGAGGAGAAAAATGAAAAGTGATAAAACACGTGAATTAGTTATCCTAAGTTTGTATGCAGCTTTAATTATTGTGAGCGTACAGTTTATTCGTATTCCTTTTGGACCTCAATTTGTCCATTTGGGAAATGCCCTAGTTGTGATTGCTGTTTTGATTTTTGGAGCCAGAAAAGGTGCGCTAGTCGCAACAGTAGGGTTGGGGCTATTTGATATTATCAATGGTTATGCTGCCGAGGTCTGGATTACTATTTTAGAATCCTTGATTGTCTGTCTGGTGCTCTATTTTGTTTTTGAAAAGCTACTAAAATCAAATGACAAAATGGTAAATATCATAATCATTGGAGTTATAGCTGCAGTAACCAAAATTATTTTGAATTTTATTAAGTATACGATTATTAATAGTATCGTTGCGGGTTTACCAGTAAATGCTGCCATGGTATTGGCTCTTACTAAAATAGGGGGAACCTTTGGAACATCAGTAGTGACTATTATTGCAGTTCCTCTCCTATATCCTGTCTTTAAACGTATTTTACAGAGAAACTAAAGAGTTAGCAGGTTGGTCCTGCTTTTTCTTTTTAATTTTCCAAAAGCATAGGTCCAAATTTTCACTAAAAAATGGTAAAATAGTAGAGTTAATGTCAAGAAAGGAAAGGGCTGAAGACTGTTTTAGCCCAGATATGCTATGTCTATTTTAGAAGTCAAAAATCTTAGTCACGGATTTGGTGACCGTGCTATTTTTGAAAATGTCTCATTCCGTTTGCTCAAAGGTGAGCATATTGGTCTTGTCGGTGCTAACGGTGAAGGAAAGTCAACCTTCATGTCTATCGTTACTGGAAAATTGCAGCCAGATGAAGGTAAGGTAGAGTGGTCTAAGTACGTTACAGCGGGTTACTTGGATCAGCATGCTGTTCTTGAAAAGGGGATGACCGTTCGTGATGTCCTTCGTACGGCTTTTGATGAGCTCTTTAAAACTGAAGAACGCATCAACGAGATTTACATGTCTATGGCTGACGAAGGAGTCGACGTTGATGCTCTGATGGAAGAAGTAGGTGAACTTCAGGATCGTTTGGAAACGCGTGATTTCTATACACTAGATGCTAAGATTGATGAGGTTGCCCGTGCACTAGGTGTCATGGATTTTGGTATGGATACAGATGTAACGGACCTTTCAGGTGGTCAACGTACCAAGATTCTCTTGGCTAAGTTATTGCTTGAAAAACCAGATATCTTGCTTCTTGATGAGCCAACCAACTACTTGGATGCTGAACACATTGCCTGGCTTAAACGCTATCTTCAAGAATATGAAAATGCCTTTGTCCTCATTTCGCACGATATTCCGTTCCTAAACGATGTGATTAACATTGTCTACCATGTTGAAAATCAAGATCTGGTTCGCTATGCAGGTGATTATGACAATTTCCAATCTGTCTATGCAATGAAGAAAGCTCAATTGGAAGCAGCCTATGAACGTCAGCAAAAGGAAATTGCAGACCTTCAAGATTTTGTTAACCGTAACAAGGCGCGTGTTGCTACTCGAAATATGGCCATGTCGCGTCAGAAGAAATTGGATAAGATGGAAATTATCGAGTTGCAGGCAGAGAAGCCAAAACCAGAATTCCATTTCAAGGAAAGTCGTACACCTGGACGCTTTATTTTCCAAACCAAAGATCTCGTTATTGGTTACGACCGTCCGTTGACCAAGGCTCCATTGAATCTTACATTCGAACGTAATCAAAAGGTAGCTATTGTCGGTGCCAATGGTATCGGTAAGACCACTTTGCTTAAGAGCCTGCTTGGTATTATTCAACCACTCGAAGGAGAAGTTGAAACAGGTGATTTTATTGACCTAGGTTATTTTGAACAAGAAGCAGAAGGCTCACGTCAGACGCCTCTTGAAGCGGTTTGGGACGCTTTCCCAGCTCTAAATCAAGCTGAGGTTCGTGCAGCTCTAGCCAAATGCGGATTAACCTCTAAGCATATTGAAAGTCAAATTCAGGTGCTTTCAGGTGGAGAACAGGCTAAGGTTCGTTTCTGTCTCCTTATGAATCGTGAAAATAATGTCCTTGTTCTGGACGAACCGACCAACCACTTGGATGTTGACGCTAAGGATGAATTGAAGCGTGCCCTTCAGGCTTTTAAAGGTAGTATCCTCATGGTATGTCACGAACCCGAATTTTATGAAGGTTGGACAGATGTTTGGGATTTTAATGAGTTAGTATAGAGATAAAAGAGTGTTGGCATTCTCTAAAGAGAGACTTGTTCACTCTTTTTTTATGATAAAGAGACGAGTAGACTTACTAAGACTTGATAAGACGGAGATGGTGTAGAGGAAGGTCGTCAGCATCATAAAGTGTTTTTCTACAGATTTTGTCGTGGCCTATTTGGGTTTTGAGCATACAAATTTAATTTGTTCAAAAAGTAACAAAGTCTGAGCATAAAAGGTGTAACCGTTTTCCGATTATGGTAGAATAAATTAGTAAACTATTATCAAAAGAAAGTTGGATAAACTTATGTCAAAAATCGTAGTTGTTGGTGCTAACCACGCTGGTACTTTTAGTATTAATACTATTCTCGATAATTACGGAGACCAAAATGAAGTAGTTGTTTTCGACCAAAACTCTAACATTTCATTCTTGGGTTGTGGTATGGCCCTTTGGATCGGTAATCAAATCTCAGGTTCTGATGGTCTTTTCTATGCCAACAAAGAAGGACTTGAAAGCAAGGGCGCTAAAGTTTATATGAACTCACCAGTTGAGTCTATTGACTTTGATGGTAAAACTGTTACAGCCCTCGTAGATGGTAAAGAGCATGTTGAATCATATGACAAATTGATTTTGGCTACAGGTTCTCAACCAATCTTGCCTCCAATCGAAGGTGCCGAAATTAAAGAAGGTAGCCGTACTTTCGAAGCTACGCTTGAAAACCTTCAATTTGTTAAACTTTTCCAAAACGCTCAAGAAGTTATTGATAAGTTGAACGACAAATCTCAAGATATCAAACGTGTAGCGGTTGTAGGTGCTGGTTACATTGGTGTTGAATTGGCTGAAGCTTTCCAACGTCATGGAAAAGAAGTTATCCTTATCGACGTTGTTGATACATGTTTGGCAGGTTATTACGACCATGACTTGACTGACCTTATGGCTAAAAATATGGAAAGCCACGGTATTAAATTGGCATTTGGTGAAACTGTTAAAGCAGTAGAAGGTGAAACTAAGGTAGAACGCATCGTTACAGATAAAAATGCTTACGATGTCGATATGGTTGTTCTTGCTGTTGGTTTCCGTCCTAACACAGCTCTCGGTGCTGGTAAGTTGGAAACATTCCGTAATGGCGCTTACCTTGTTAACAAGAAACAAGAAACATCAATCAAAGATGTTTATGCAGTTGGTGACTGTGCTACCGTTTATGACAATGCCCTTGATGATGTGAACTACATTGCCTTGGCTTCAAACGCTGTTCGTTCAGGTATTGTCGGTGGTCATAATGCCGGTGGTGGCGATGTTGAATCAAACGGTGTTCAAGGATCAAATGGTATCTCAATCTATGGTTTGAACATGGTATCAACTGGTTTGACAGAAGAAAAAGCAAAACGCTTTGGTTTCAATCCAGCAGTAGTATCTTCAACAGATCTTCAAAAAGCTGCCTTTATGGAAGATGAAAATGCAGACGTTACAATCAAAATCGTCTATGACAAAGATACACGCAAAGTTCTTGGTGCTCAAATGGTATCACGCATGGACATCTCTATGGGAATCCACATGTTCTCATTGGCTATCCAAGAAGGTGTAACTATTGACCGTCTTCAATTGCTTGATTTGTTCTTCTTGCCACACTTTAACCAACCGCTTAGCTATATTGCTAAAGCAGCAATCTCAGCTAAATAATCTTCAACAGCTAATTCAGTCGAATTAGCTGTTTTTTCTTTTTTTAATACGAAAAAAGCCTCCTACTGAACTGCACCCCAAAAGTTAGACAGAAAAAATCTAACTTTTGGGGTGTTTTTATTATGAAATTGACTTATGAAGAT